>CAJOGH010000084.1 GCA_905233865.1 uncultured Atopobiaceae bacterium | reverse complement strand
AGCCAGGTCTGGGCCCAGGCAAGGGGGATCTCCGCGCCGGTCACGCCATTGACGAACACGGTGGCAACAAGGCTCATGATGGGGCACATGAGCATGACGGTCGTCACCGACATCACGACCACCGTGCGCATGGGGCGCTGGGGGTCAAAGGGAGCCACGCGCTCGGTGACCCAGTGGGCGACCTTGCCCACGGCAAAGAACTCGATGGAAAAGGCCACGAGCGCCATCACGGGCAGCGAGTGCAGGGGCGCCAGGAAGGTCTCGGGGCCCAGGTGGCCGATGGACAGGGTGACGTTGTAGGCAATCATCCCGTAGACCATGACGACGACCATCATCAGACCAAACAGGATCTCTTGCTTGAGTGTCTTGGGCATGCTCTTGTCTCCTTACGAATGAGGGCGCAGCAAGACTTCTAGCCTCGCTGCGCCCTTGGGCTCGCTACACTTCAATCTGCAGGACACCTTACTGGAAAGCGATGCCGCTTCGTAAGCGCTTCCACAAACCAACCATGAGTGTCAGAGAACCACCACATCCATGCTCTTGTCGACAAGAGCATGAAGACGCGAGCCTACTCGTAGCGCAGGGCGTCGATGGGGTTGAGGTTGGCCGCCTTGACGGAGGGCACCAGGCCAAAGATGATGCCGACGAGCATACTGAAGACCACGGAGCCGATCATCGCGGGCACCGAGAGCATGACCGGCATGTCCGTGACCGCGCCGATGACGTTGGACATCACGATGCCCATGACGACGCCCAGAATGCCGCCGATGAGCGAGAGCATGACGGCCTCGGTGAGGAACTGCACCAGGATGGAGCGGCGCGGCGCGCCCAGGGCCTTCTTGAGGCCGATCTCGCGGGTGCGCTCCGTGACCGAGACGAGCATGATGTTCATGACGCCCACGCCACCGACGATGAGCGAGATGGACGCGATGCCCACCAGCATGGCGTTGGTGGAGTCAGCCAGCTGCTGGAGGCGGGTCGCCTCCGAGGCAAGGTCGGTGCTCTCGTACTTGATGGTCGAGCCCGAGGGCATCTGCAGGTACGAGTTGAGGATGGACGCGCAGGAGCGGCCCACGGTGGTCATGGAGTCGGGGCTCGAGGCCTGGAGCAGCACCGAGAGCGGCTCGTCGTAGATGAAGGGCAGGGGCCACATCTGGTTGGTAATCATCACGCGACCGGAGGCGGTGCCCACGTAGGTGTTGTAGTCGGAGATGGAGGTGATGCGCGGCTGGAACGCCGTTGCCTCGCGCACGACACCCACGACGGTAAAGGGCACGCCGTTGATGTCGACGCTCTGGCCCACGGGGTCGGAGCCGCCAAAGTAGGCCTGCGCGGCGACATCGTCAACAAGCGCGACCGCCGCGTTGGAGTCGTACTCGCTGCGGGAGATGCCACGGCCGTGGCTCACGGTGAGGCCGGCGCAGGACAGGTAGTCCTGGTCGATGCCCAGAAGCTCGCAGCCACTCATGGACGTGCTCTGATAGTACATGCCGTCGTTGTAGTCGCGCGAGTGGTAGAACGCGCTGCTCACCACCCCGTCGACCTCGTTGATGCGGTCCTTGACGGTCTGATCGTAGGTGGGCACGCCAACGGGGGCCTCGGCATAGGAGAAGTCCAGGGCCGTTCCGTCGTTGGTAAGCGTGACCTTGACGTTGTTGTTGCCGGAACCAATCAGGTTGTTCTTGATCTGCTCGTTGGCACCCTGGATGGTGGAAACGATGGCGACGATGGCGGCGATGCCGATGATGATGCCCAGCATCGTCAGGAAGCTGCGGAGCTTGTGCGACCAGATTCCCCTCAGGGAGATGCGTATGTTCTCGAGCATGCCTCTCCCTTCCTAAACGGTCGTGTCCTCGGTGTCGACCGGACGGTCGGCATCGGTCGTGGGCTGTCCTGCGAGCTCGCCGTCACCATAGGGGAAGGCGATGCGGTCGTCGACGGTGAGCCCCTCGGTCACCTGGATGTCGGTACCCCACTGGATGACGCCACAGGTCACGTAACGCTTTTCCAGACGGTTGGCGGCAGTGGCTGCCATGACGTAGCGCCTGCCGGTGGACTCCTCGCGCCTCACGTACATGAGGGGCAGGTAGATGTCGGTGGAGTCGGCAGCGGTCTCGCCCACGCTGGCGATAGGCGTGATGTCACAGTACTCCCCCACCTTGAGGCTGGTGGCCGTGTCGACCACGTGGCAGGTGACGGGATAGTAGGTCATGATGGCCGAGGTCGTTCCGCCCATGGACCAGTCGCCGGCAGCGGGCGTGTTGCCCTTGGACGTGACCTCGATCGTGACGGTAGAGGCCGACTCGTAGGCATAGGCAGAGTAGATGTCGCCCACGCGGCAGCGGCCCAGGCTGTACTCGTCCAGATAGACCGTCACGTCGTAGTCCTGGGCACCCTCGACCGTGATCACCGCAGTGCCCTGCGTGGCGGTCTTGGGGTCACCATTGACCTTGACGGTGCCGGCGACCGTGGCCTTGACCTCGCCGTTGTCACCCGTGGCGCGGTCCAGTTCGTAGGTCACGCGGGCCTTCCTGAGCTCCAGCTGCGCATCCTCCACCTCGTTGGCGGCGTTCTGGATGAGCGTGGCGAGCTGCGAGGAGCTGTAGACGTAGTCATTGGGGTTGGACGACGACTCGGGGTTGTGGTTCACATAGGAGTAGCGCTGGTAGGCCGTGGGCGTGCAGGGCACGAGCGTGCCGTAGGTCACGTCGACCTCAGAGGTGTTGAGCACCGCGCCCATCGCGGTCGGAGAGACGCCCTTGCCGATGGTCCAGTCGTCAGTGACCGTCGACTTGCCCTGCTTGGAGAGGGTGGAGCTCACGTCAGCGGGATCGATGGCCCAAGAGCCGTAGAGGGTCCAGTCGCCGCCGCTCTGCATGTAGAGCTGCAGCTCCACACCGTCCGTGCCCGCCGCCAGCTCATTGAGGGCGCTCGCGCGGATAACGGTGTCAAAGGTGCACGCATAAGTCTTGAGGTTGCCGTAGGCCGTGGACGTCACATCGGTCGGGTTGCCAAGGCCATCTATGACAGAGACCGTCTGGAGTTCGCCGTTGTCAACCGCCTCGGGCTCGGACGAGGGACGGTCCTCGGAGGGCCTGAGCGAGCGGTAGGTGGCGAGCGCGGTAGAGGCCGAGCTCACCTTGGACTCAGCCGAGGCGATGCGGGCCTGGTCAGCCGAGAGCGTCTGGTTGAGCGACGCGGGGTCATAGGTCATGAGCACGTCGCCGACGTTCACGTGGTCGCCCGTCTTGACGCGAACGTCCGTCACGTTGGAGGCGTTCTTGTTCACGGTCTGCACGTTGCCGCGCGTCACGGCACCAGCCAGCTTGCTTGAGTTGCTGTAGTAGCTCGTCTGCACGTTGGAGACGGGATAGACCTCGACCGGCTTGCGGTTGGCCTCGCGCCAGGCAAAGATGCCCAGGGCAACGAGGATGACGACACCGGCAATGATGCCTGCGATGATGAGGCGGCGGCGCATGGTTTTGTCCATCACTGCTCACCCCCGACAAAGCCGAGGCGACCGTCCAGAATGCTCATGGTACGGTGCGCGTGCTCGGCGACCTCGGACTCGTGGGTGATCATCACGATGGTCACGCCCGCAGCGTTGAGGTCGTCAAAGATCTGCATGATCTGCTCGCCCGAGGCGGAGTCAAGCGCGCCCGTGGGCTCGTCGGCCAGCAGAAGCTCGGGGTGGCCGACCATGGCGCGGGCGATGGCCACGCGCTGGGACTGGCCGCCCGACAGCTGGGTGGGCAGGAAGTCAAGACGGTCACCGAGGCCGACGCTGCGCAGCGCCTCGGCGGCGCGCTCCAGGCGCTCGGCTCGGCTCACGCCGGCATACAGCAGGGGCAGGGCAACGTTCTCCACGGCGGTCTCACGCGGAAGCAGGTTGAAGTTCTGGAACACGAAGCCGAGCTTGCGGTTGCGCAGCGACGACAGCCCGCGGTCGTCCAGACCGCTCACGTCCTCGCCATCCAGGAGGTACGTGCCGCTCGTGGGCACGTCCAAGCAACCGATGATGTTCATGAGGGTCGTCTTGCCGGAGCCTGAGGGGCCCATGATGGCCACGTACTCGCCAGGCATGACGCACATCTGGATGTCGTGGAGCACGTGCACGGCAAGATCGCCCTCGCCAAAGCTCTTGTACACGTGGCGCCCATGGCATGCGGAAGCGCCTCGAGGGTCTGCGTGACGTTGGGGTCCACCTCGGGCGTGACCGTCTGGATGGGGACGATGCCCTCGACGAGCGGGCGCTCGGAGGTGGCATCAACGTCTGCGGACTGGCCAAGAAGCGGCGTGGGCGCGGCCGAGTGGAGCGCGAGCGGCGCCGGCTTGCCGGCGTTGAGCTCAGGCGCGCGACGGGCGATGAGCCTGCGCAGCGGTGCCGCGGGGGCAACGTGGGCCGGCGCGCCCTGCGAGGGAGCCGCAGTCTCCGCGCTCTTGTCGACCTGGGGCTCGGGCTCGGTGACCTCGTCGACGGGGGTGGCGCCCTCGAAGTAGTCGGTCGCGCGATCCTGGTCCTCAGGCGACATGGCCGCAGCAATCTCCTCCTGCAGCTCGTCCTTTGTTATGTCGCGGAAGTGCCTCATGCGCCGCGCTACTCCTGAACGGGGACGGCCGCATTGAGCCCCGAGGTGACATTCCCAACCAGGTTGGAGTTGCCCGTCGTGCTCACGCTGGTGTCCTGCGTGGAGGTGTCCGTGTCGTAGACGCCGGCCTCGGCGGTCGTGGCAGCACCGGTCTGCGCGCGCTCGACAACCGAGTAGTCGGTCGTGGTGGGCGCGCCGGCGCGGCAGGTGTTGTCGGGCCAGGCGAGGTAGTCGGTGGCGGAGATGCCGCTCTTGATCTCGTAGGCGTCAAGCAGCTCGTCGTAGTCGCCCAGCTGGATGCCACGACGCTCCAGGCGCGCGCCCTCGGCCGTGCAGGCCCAGGCGTAGGTGGAGTCGCCGTCCCAGACGATCCAGCCGCTGGGCAGCCAGACGCCCTCGTGACCCGAGGTGCCGCCGGCGAGCTCGACGGTCACGTGCTGGCCCAGCAGGATGCCGCGGGCGTTGTCGAGCTGGACGTAGAAGGAGTAGTTGGAGGCGCCGGCGCTCTGGGTCGAGGTCGAGGTACCCGTGCCCGTGGTGCTGGCGTAGTCGGCAGCCAGGCTCGAGCCGGCGGAGGCGTTGGCGAGGTCGTTGGAGGGCGCGGTCTCGATGGAGGAGATCGTACCGTTCCAGGTGACGCTAGTGTCCACGCGCGAGCGGACAATCACGCTGGTGCCCGCGGTGAGCATCGCCACGTTCTGCTCGCTGACCTTGCCCTTGATGCGAAGGTTGCCGTCAGCGAGAATCGTGATGTAGTTGGTGGTGCCATCGGTGCCGGCTGCGGCGGTCTCCAGGTCGGCGATGTTGGTGATGGTGCCGGCCGCCGGTGAGCGGACGGTGGGGTCCTCCTTGAGCTTCTTGAGGCCGTCGAGCGTGCCCTGCTTGGAGTTGACATCCGCCTGGGCGGTGCTGCGGGCAGAGTCGGTGGTGGCACCCTGCAGGGTACGGTTGGCCTGATCGAGCTCGACCTGCGCCAGCTCGATCTCAAGGTCGATGTTGTCGATGTTGTAGGTAAAGAGCTCCTGATCCTTGGTCACGTGGGTGCCCAGGGTAACCTTGCACTCGCCCAGCTTGCGCTTGGTGTCAAACTTGACGATGTCGTCCTTGCTGGACTCCGCGACCGCGCCATAGCGGTTGGTAAAGCCCGTGTTGCGCGTGCCAAGGCTGACCTCGTCGACCTTCTGCACGTACACAGGGTTGCCACCAGAGCCCGCGAGGACGATAGCAATGATGATGGCAGCGACGAGTGCTACGACTACGGCTACGATTATGGCAATCTGCGCACGCGTGAGCTTTGAAACGCGCTCACGCAGCGCGGTAAAGAGGTCTTTCATTGAGAAACCCCCGATAGTTTCAGGTACAACTGTCGCATTATAACGCTTTTGCTACAAAAGTCTCAAATGTGACGCCCTGGCTTAAAATGCGCACAAGCATCTCATGCGCATATGAGGAGCAGGACCAAGCCGATAAGAGCTGACGACAAGGAGCATGGCAATGAGGATCCACGAGGCCCTGGCGAACAAGCAGACGTTTTCGGTCGAGGTGTTCCCTCCCAAGGGAGACCTTCCCGTTGAACAGGCGCTTTCCATGGGCCGCGAGCTCGCGCAGCTCTCCCCCGACTTCGTGAGCGTCACCTACTCCGCCGGCGGGTCGGGCAACTCTGAGAACACCGTGCGCGTGGCATCGGCGCTCAGGCGCGAGCTTGGCCTTACGACCTGCGCCCACCTTACCTGCGCCGGCACGACCGTCGACCAGATCGATGCCTTCCTGGCCCAACTGAAGGAGGCGGGTATCCACAACGTGCTGGCACTGCGCGGCGACCGCGCGCCCGGGCAGGCCAAAGGCGACTTTGCCTACGCCTCTGACCTCATCCGTCACATCAAGGAGGTTAGCCCCGGCATGTCCGTGGGCGCCGCCTGCTACTTTGAGGGCCACGTGGAGTGCGAGGACTTTGCCACCTCCATCGAGCACCTCAAGATGAAGTGCGACGCTGGCGCCGACTTCCTCGTGTCCCAGCTCTTCTTTGACAACGATCTCTTCCTGCGCTTTAGGGAGGCCGCTGACCGCGCTCGCATCAAGACCCCCGTGTGCTGCGGCGTGATGCCCTTCACGAGCGTCAAGCAGATCCAGCGCATGGCCTTCACCTGCGGCGCCACCATTCCCGCCCGCGTGATCAAGCGCCTTGTGGCCGCGGGCGACGACCCGGCTGCCATGCGTGAGGCCGGCGTCCGCTACGCCTGCGAGCAGCTCGTGGGCCTGGCCGCCGAAGGCGTGGACGGCTGCCACGTGTATGCCATGAACCGCCCGGACGTCGCGCGCGCGGCATATGACACGCTCGCGGGCTGTGGCTACCTCGCGCGCTAGGATCACGCCCCATGCACGAGCTCGAGGTCGCCCGCTGGGACATAGCGTCCGTCAACCGCGCGGAGGTGCTTCGCTACCTGGGCCATGCGGGCCAGGAGATGACCGATGCCCTGAGTGCGCGCATAGACGATGGCATCGACCGATGCCTGGACGTCTGCCAGCCCGCCGGGACCTTTCGCATCTTTGATATAGGCCACGCGGGCGACGAAGGCGTGACCCTGGAGGGCGGGCCGGAGCTGCGTGGCCATGACATTGCCGCGCACCTGGCAGGCTCCACGCAGGTCGCGCTCGTAGCGTGCACGCTGGGACTGGCCTGCGAGCGAGAGATAACCCGGCTGGGAATCGTGAGCCCCCTTGACCAGGCCGTCTTTGACGCCGCCGCGTCCGCGCTCGTGGAGCGCGCGGCCGACGCCGCCGAGGCCCGCGTCATGGAGGTCGCGGCACAACGCGGCCTCTTTTGTACCGACCGCTTCGCGCCCGGCTACGGCGACCTGCCCTTGGACGTGCAGGACGGCATCCTGCGAGCGCTGGACGCGAGCAAGCGTCTGGGCATGAACGCCACGCCCTCGCACATGCTGGTACCCTCCAAGAGCGAGACCGCCGTCATCGGATTGGCGGACGCGCCCCAGCCGCACCGCACGGACCGCATGTGCGGCGTGTGCGGCCTTGCCGACTTTTGCACCATCAGACACACGGGAAGGACCTGCCGTGGATAAGAGCACACCTACCGCCACCCCCGCCGGCTACGCCCGGAGGACGCTACGCTGGACCAGCGACGAGCTGCGCGATGCCCTCGAGGGCGGCGGCCCGCTCCTCTTTGACGGGGGTATGGGCACGCAGCTCCAGGAGCGTGGGCTGGACGAGGCTGGCGCCCCCGAGGCGCTCAACCTCGCGCAGCCCGAGGCCATCACCGCCATCCACGCCGCCTACGTGGAGGCCGGCGCCGACGTGATCACCACCAACACCTTTGGCGCCAACGCGCACAAGCTCGCCGCCGCTGGCGTGGACGCCAGCGTGGACGAGGTCTTTGCCGCCGCCATCGCCTGCGCCCGCGCTGCCGGCGCACGCTTCGTGGCCGCCGACATCGGTCCCACTGGCGCGCTCTTGGAGCCACTGGGCACCATGCCCTTTGACGAGGCCTACGACCTCTTTGCCCAACAGGCCGCCGCGGCCCAGGCACACGGCGCCGACCTTGTGGTCGTCGAGACCATGGCCGACCTCGCCGAGGCCAAGGCGGCCGTGCTCGCCGTGCGCGAGAACTGCGACCTGCCCGTTGCGGTCACGATGACCTTTGGCGAGGACGGCCGCACCTTCCTGGGCACCACGCCTGAGGTTGCCGCCGCGACCCTCTCCGGCCTGGGAGTGAGCCTCGTGGGCATCAACTGTAGCCTGGGACCCGCCGAGATCGCGCCGCTCGTGGAGCGCATGGCGGCCATCGCGCGCGTCCCCGTCATGGCACAGGCCAACGCCGGCCTGCCCCAGATCGTCGACGGGCGCGCGACCTATCCCGTAGGTCCGGACGACTTCGCCACGGCCGTAGCACCCATGCTCGAAGCTGGTGTGCGTGTCCTGGGCGGCTGCTGCGGCACCACCCCTGCCCACATCGAGCGCCTGCGCGCCGCACTTGACGCGGCCGAGCCGCACGAGCGGGCTCTTGTCGACCGCAGCACCCGCCCCTTTGAGGTGGCCAGCGCCCAGCGCCTGGTGCGGCTTGCCCCCGGGCAGGTGGGTGTCGTGGGCGAGCGCATCAACCCCACGGGCAAGCGCCTGATGAAGGAGGCCCTGCGCAGCGGCAACCTCGACTATGCGCTCAGGCAGGCCATCGAGCAGGACCGCGCGGGCGCGCAGCTGCTAGACGTCAACGCCGGCCTGCCCGAGATTGAC
>CAJOGH010000083.1 GCA_905233865.1 uncultured Atopobiaceae bacterium | reverse complement strand
TGAGGCCTACCCCCGGGGTAGCTACCGGGGGTAGGCCGACCTGTGAAAAATCAACCTGGGAGACCTAGTTGACAGGACGATGGGCATATGAGGGGACAGGTGATTTGTCACATCCGCAGGTAGGCGAGGTGCCGCTTGCCCAAGCTCTTGTCGACAAGAGCAAAGAGGCGTGCACTCAGATCGATTTCATACGGATTTGCATGATTTCCGCCTTGGTGCACGTCTATTTACTGGGCTGCCTCGGTCTTGGCGCGGCCGCCGCGGGTGGCACCGCTCGCGCGCTTGGCCTCGTACATCATCTTGTCCGCACGGACGAACGCCTCGTCCACATCGCCGCCGTGCTCCAGCACGGCATAGCCCACCGACACGCCGCACAGGCTTGGGTTCTTCTCGCGCGCGGCCTCCAGCGCCTCGAGGAAGTAGTCCACCCGGCTCTGCGGCAATCTCGGGGAGCGCGCGTGCACGCCGTCGACAATGACCACGAACTCGTCGCCGCCCGTGCGGTAGCACAGTCCCGCACGCCCGAAGGAGTGGCGGATAAGAGCCGCAGTCTGAGAGAGAACCTCGTCGCCGGTGGCATGACCCAGCACGTCGTTGACGCTCTTGAAGTCGTTGAGGTCCAGCAGGTATATCTGGGCCGGGCCGCCCAGGTCGGCAACGTGGCGCTCGTAGGTCCGTCGGTTGAGCAGGCCCGTGAGCTCGTCGGTCTTTTGCACGGCATCGTTGTGGTAGATGTAGTAGAGCGCAAGCGACAGCGCGATGGCCGTCCAACTGGTCTGGGAACTGTGGGCCATGATCTGAGACACGATGCCCGTGGCAAGGCACAGGACGATGGAGCCGAGCGCCAAGTAGTTCGCACCTTGCGAGCGCTTCACGGCGAAGGTGCCGCATATTAGCAGGTACACAACGCCAACCACGTATGCGGCAATGTAGACGGGATATGCGGGACCGCGCTCATACAGTCCCTGTTCGTTCACGACAAAGACGAGCGGTACGAACACGGAGACCGCCTCGAGGACCATATTGGCAAGAATGACCCCCATCATGACCCTGGCCTTCTTGTTGTGCTTGACCGCCAAGGCCGCCGCCACGGGAATGGCCGGAGCCACACTGAACTCTGCGGCCACCGCAATCTTCTGGTACAGGTTCAGCTCGGGGTTGCCCGACGCGATCCAGCTGAGCCATTGGAAGACCACGCCGCCCAGCGTCAGGACAAGGCAGGTCATGAGGGTATGCTTGGTCGAGCGGCCAAGCATGCGGTTGCCGCCCACCAGTATCGCGCAGGCGATGATGAACACCACGGTCAGGCCCGTGATGCCGGTAAAGAGCACATCATAGTCCGCGGTATTCAGGTCGGCTCCCACGGCGCGATCCTACGCAGGCGCCTCGACGAGCGCGAGACCGTCGTGCTCGACGTCCACGATGCAGTCGTAGAGGAGGCCCGTGACGTCGGATGGGAAGTCGCCCCAGTCGTTGACGCCAATGGTTATAGTCTTGCCGTTGAAGCGCCGGTACATCTCGTCGTTGGGAAGGCAGATGGTGCTGACGTCGTCCTGCATGTAGTCACCGCCCCGGTTGCCCCACACGTGAATGGGGCGCGAGAGAACGAGCAGCGTGAGCAGGCTGGAGTCATTGGCAAAGTCCGAGCCCTTGTAACCCACCTCCTGGGCACGCTCGGCATAGGTCGTGCACACGACCGTGCCGGACGCCGTCTCCTGGCCAAATTGGCTCACGCCAGGGACGGTGACACCGGTCTGGGCAGTCGTGTCGGCGGCGGGCGAGGTGGCAGACGTCGCAGGAGGCGTGGACGCAGTCGTCGTCGCGGGCACAGTCTGCTGCGCGGCGCCAGCGCAGCCACCAAGCGTGAGCGCGGCGGCGCAGGACAGGACGACACTGAGGTGCAGGGCTCTTGTTCGGATCACGATACGCTCCCTCTCGCAAGGAATGTGGCGTGCCTCTTTCAAAGTATAGGCTACTTTCAGACGATGGCGCCGCACACGGAGGCTCTTATCGGCAGCGAAGCATACGTTACCACCCGTCAAACCATACGTTTGGTCACATTGCGTTTTGTTAGACTCTTCCTGACATCAAGCTTTGAAAATGGAGGAGAACACATGGGAGTTCCAGAGAACGCCACGGAACCCACGACGGAAGCACTGTCCCAAGAGGAGCAGGACGAGCTCAACGAGAAGAGCCGCAAGCGGGAGGCCGCCAAGCGCCGCGCCGCCGCCGACGCTGCGCACAAGCACGCCATCGAGGCGAAGAAGGAGTACAAGAAGGCGAAGGTAGCTGACCCGCGTCGCCTTGGCTTCCTGCGCCTCATCGAGGTAATGCTGATCCTAGAGATTGTCTCTACGATCTCCACGCTGGTGTTTTCCTCGCGCGACCTCCAGATATACGACACGATGACGCTCATCGGCTGGTATCAGCTCATTGCCAATGCCCTGATCGTTTTCATGATCGCCCTGAGGCTAAAGATCACGCGACCCGTGGCTATGGTTGCGTTTGGGCTGCGTGCCATATTCATCTCCGCATCCCTTATTGCGTCGGGGAGCATCCATGCCGACCTCCAATCGGTCATGTCGCTGTTCTCCGCCAACGTCTACCCCATCCTTATGATGGTCTACTTTGGTACCTCGGAACGGTGCAAGAAGGTGCTCATCAACGACCTTGACACCTCATCCGTCAACGTGGAGCGCGGAAAGTTCAAGGTCCAGCGGAAGGGCTGGCCGTTCATCCGCAACCTGGCCGTCTACTTCTGCGTGTTCTCGGTCCTGGGTCACTGGATGGAGGCGGCCATGTGCCAGCTCATCCGTCTGGGGCTCGTCCAAGGCGAGTACGACCCCACCAACACCATGCTCTGGCGCGACTGGTTCTACCCCTTCCCCATGGAGGGTCTGGCTGTCGTCCTGATCGCGGTGCTGCTTTACCCGCTCAAGGAGTGGCTCGTCAAGAAGATGCCCAAGCCCTGGATGGCATACGTCCTCTCGTTCATCGCCAACGCGCTCACCTGCTCTGCCATCGAGCTGTCCATGGGTCTGATCGTCAACTCGCACTTTGAGTTGTGGAACTACTCCGACATGCCCTTTAACATCATGGGCCAGGTATGCCTGCAAAACGCCCTTGCCTTTGGCGCGGCTGCGTCCATCATCGCGTGGTTCGTCTACCCGCTGCTCGAGTACGCAATCTCCCGTGTGCCGCGCGACGTCATGAACATCATTGCCGTGGCCATCATCGCCGGCTACTCCATCCTGCAGTCGCTCTACCTGATCAGCCCTCCTGTGGACGCATCCAAGTACAGCTACGACAATGCCATGTTCACGGCATACGAGTATCAGAGTGCGGCAAGAGAAGAGGCTAACAGCGTTCGTGAGGCAGAGCGCAAGTTGGCCGACATCCCCTACCTCTCGGAACAGCACGCTCAGATTGACGAGAACGCCAACAGGCTCGAACAGTTCAAGGCCAAGGCTGACGAGAAGTACACGTCAATCCTTGGCGCGGACGATATGATTACCAAAGGTGCCGTCAATGACCAAATAGACAAACTCTTGCAGGACAAGAACGTCCCCAAGGACACGGTTGACCAGACCATCGACGACGTGGCCACGGGCAAGATCCCACCCGAGGACTACGACAAGGTTCTTAACACGCCGCTCGACTTCCCCAACAAGCAGTAGCGCGCCATTCGCAGCGAGACAACAAGGGGGCGGGCCACTCGGCTCGCCCCCTTTGCGTTTGCGTAATATAGGCTCGCGTCCGCCGGTCTACGGGGCCAGTTACCGCTCGCTCACGAGCTCGAAGCCCTCCGCGGCAAGGCGCTCCTTGATCAGCTCGATCTGCTCGCGGTCGCGCGTCTCCATGCCAATGCGCAGAATGCAGCTGGAGATGGGCAGGTTGGGGTCAGTGCGGTCGTAGTCGACGCTCACGACGTTGGCGCCGCACTCCGCAATCAGGCGGCTCACAAGCTCCAGCTGTCCGGGCTTGTCGGTCAGTGCGATGCCCAGCTCCACGGTACGGCCGCTCATGGCAAGGCCGCGGGCGATGACACGCGACAGGATGTTCACGTCGATGTTGCCGCCGCTGACCACGCAGACCACGCGCTTGCCCTCGAGCGGAAGCTTGCCAAACATCGCGGCGGCCACGCTCACGGCGCCCGCACCTTCGGCGATGACCTTCTGACGCTCGATGAGCGCGAGAATGGCGGCAGCAACCTCGTCGTCGGTGACGGTCACGACCTTGTCCACGTACTTCTGAACCATCCCAAAGGTGATCTCGCCCGGCGTCTTGACCGCGATGCCGTCGGCAAAGGTGCTCACGCTCTTGAGCGACTGGCGCTCGCCGGCAACCCAGGCGCGCTCCATGGACGCCGCGCCCTCGGCCTGCACGCCATAGACGGCGCAGCTGGGCTTGAGGTTCTTGATGGCGCAGGCCACGCCGCTGATGAGACCACCGCCTCCCACGGGCACGACGACCGCGTCCACGTCGTCCAGCTGGTCCAGGATCTCCAGGCCAATGGTGCCCTGACCCGCGATGACGTCCTCGTCGTCATAGGGATGCACGAAGGTCATGCCGGTCTTTGCGGCAAGCTCCTCGGCGTAGTCGTGCGCGTCGTCGTAGGTGCCGGGGCGCCCAGGCGCTTGGTGTTCTCGACCTTCATGATGGGCGCGCCGTCCGGCATGCACACGACGCTCTTGACCCCCGCGGCGGTGGCGGCCATGGCCACGCCCTGCGCGTGGTTGCCCGCGCTGCAGGTGATGATGCCCGCTGCCTTCTGCTCGTCATCGAGCTTGGAGATCATGTACGAGGCGCCGCGCACCTTGAACGAGCCCGTCACCTGGAGGTTCTCGGTCTTGAGGTGAAGGTCAAGCCCGTCGACCAGCGTCGGGGCCGCAATGAGGTCCGTGCGGCGCGTGATGTCGCGCAGGACGAATGCGGCGTGGTAGATCTTGTCGAGGGTGACCATGGCGTTCCTTCCGTGTTGCTTGGCTGCTTCGTTTATGCCGACAAGAGCATGCTCTTGTCGCCCGCCTAGGGTGCGGGGGTCGTGGCGGCGAGGTTGTCGATGAACTGGGCTGCGACGCGACCCGACACGCCGCCGTGGCGAATCTCCCACGCGTCGGCGAGGCGCATGAGATCGGCCTCGGGCATGGCGATTCCCGCGCGTGTGGCAAGCTCGGCCACGATGTCGTGGTAGAGCTGTCGGTTGGGTGCGCTGTAGTTGATGGTCAGGCCAAAGCGGCCCGCGAGCGAGAGCTTCTCCTGCATGGTGTCGGAGCGGTGGATGTCGCCGTCGTGCTCCATGTCGTCTCGGTCGGACCAGGTCTCCTTGATGAGATGGCGGCGGTTGGACGTGGCATACACGAGCACGTTGTCCGGGCGCGCGGCCACGCCTCCCTCGATGACGGCCTTGAGGTACTTGTACTCCACCTCTTCGCCCTCAAAGGAGAGGTCGTCGATGAACACGATGAAGCGCAGGTTGCGCGTGGCAAGGAGCGCGAGCACGTCAGGCAGCGCGCGCATCTGGTGCTTGTAGAGTTCGACGATGCGCAGGCCCTCGTCCGCATAGGCGGGGGCAAGCGCGGCCACGCTCGTCGACTTGCCGGTGCCGGCGTCGCCGTAGAGCAGCACGTTGTTGGCGGGGCGGCCCTCCACGAAGGCGCGCGTGTTGTCCACGAGCCGCTCCTTTTGCAGCTCGTAGCCCACCAGGTCGTCAAGGCCCGGGCGGTCGCCCAGGTCCTTGGGCACAAAGGTGACGGTGCCGTCCGCGGCGCAGTCAACGCCCACGACG
>CAJOGH010000082.1:3053-7784 GCA_905233865.1 uncultured Atopobiaceae bacterium | reverse complement strand
CTGTGCCACCTTTGGCCGCATGATCCGCGGCGAGGAGCGCGACATGGACGTGCTCGAGGACGAGCTGGACGAGGCCGCGTGCCTTGAGACGATCTCGCGCATGCCCGCGCGCGTCAAGTGCGCCGAGCTTGCCTGGAACACCCTCAACGAGATGCTGGGCTAGGAGGTAGCCATGGCTGGGATGATCTCCACGAAGGGTCGCTACTCACTGCTCATCATGACCGACCTTGCCACCCACGACGGCTGGGTGTCGCTGGGTGACATCTCCCAGCGCCTGGGCATCTCCCGCAAGTACCTCGAGCAGATCACCTCGCAGCTCAACAAGGCGGGCTTTCTGGAGAGCCAGCGCGGCAAAGGCGGCGGCTACAAGCTGGCCCGCCCCGCGTCCGAGTACTCCGTCGGTGCCATCCTGCGCGCCTCTGAGGGCCCGCTTGCGCCCGTGAGCTGCCTGGACTGCACCAACGACGTCATCTGCCCCAAGACCGACACCTGCCCCACCCTGGAGGTCTGGCGTGGCCTGGGCGAGGTCACCAACAGCTACCTCAACCAGAAGACCCTGGCCGACATCGTCTGCGACCGTACGAGTGGCGACAAGAGCGTGCGCCCGGACGGCCCCGTCACCTGCTAGGACACACGGTAAGGAGAGCGCCATGGCAACCATCGACGTCGACCGGCTGCGCGCCTACCTCAAGGACTACGTGGGCACTGCGGCCTTCAGCGGCTTTCCCGCGGCCATCCTGGACGTGGCCGACATCGAGCGCATGAGTGGCCAGGAGCTCTGCCGCAAGGCCGAGCAGCTAGGTATAGACCTGAGGAAGTTTGTCGTCCACTAGCGCCGCATGATGTCGCGGATGACCACGACGGAGAGCACGAGCGCGAGCACGTACCCAATGAAGCCTATGACGGGAATGCCAAAGATGACCGGCTGGATGCGCGCGTAGTAGACGACCGACGAGCCAATAAAGAGGCCGGCCACGATGATAGCCACGGCCAGGCGGTCGGCCACGTGGCTCAGTCCCTCGAACATGTCCTCGTCGCCCGCGACATCGATTCCCATGCGCAGCTGCCCGCGGGTGGCCATACGCGCGAGCAGGCCCGACTCGGCGGCGGCCGTGAGTATGCCGTGCGTGGCAAGGCGGCTCTCGCGCGCCAGGCGCACGATCTCCTCCTCCGCAAGCGACCCAAGTGACTCGTGTGCCTTGATGTGCGTGCGCAAAATCTGGATCATCGACGAGCCAGGCAGGAGGCTGTCCACGAGTCCCTCGAGGCTCACAAGGGTGCGCGCGAGGATGGTCACCGAGCCCGGCATCTCGATGCCGTGCTTGCTGGCCATGGAGACCAACGCATTAAAGAAGGCGCCAATGTCGAGGTCGTCCAGGGACGCGGTGCCGTAGGTCTCCACGATGGAGTCAAGGTCGGTCAGAAGCGACCCGCGGTCAACGCCCGCGCTGTCCGACGAGGCAAAGCGCAGGAGCCCGGTCATGAGCTGCGGCGTGTCCTTCTCGGCCACCGCGAGGACCATCTGGTTGATGGCCGCGCGGTCGTTGGCCGACATGCGACCCATGAAGCCAAGGTCGATGTAGCAGATCTTGCCGCCCCGGATGATTAGGTTGCCAGGGTGCGGGTCCGCGTGGAAGAAGCCCTCGTCGAGCATCTGGTAGGTGAAGTTGTCCAGCAGCTTGGTGCCCACCTCGTGCAGATCGTAGCCCGCCCGCTTAAGCGCCTCGGTGTCGTAGATGGGGATGCCCTCGATGTAGTCCATGACCACGACATGGCTCGTGCACAGCGCCGGGTAGGGCTTGGGCGCCTCAACGTAGGCGCAGTCACGGTTGGAGCGCCTGAACTCCGCGAGGTTACGCGCCTCGATCATGAAGTCGGTCTCCTCGCGGAAGGTGCGCCAGAGCTCGTCGACGACGGACTTGATGTCCAGGATCTGGGACGCGCTCACAAAGTGCTCGGCCACACGACCCACGGACCGGATGATGGATATGTCCTGCGCCATGATCTCCTGCACGTGCGGGCGCTGGACCTTGATGGCCACGAGCTCGCCCGTGACCAGGCGTGCCTTGTGGACCTGCGCGATGGAGGCCGAGCCCAAAGGAACGTCGTCGATGGCGTCAAAGATCTCCTCGATGGGCGCGGCATACTCGTCGCGCAGCACCTGCAGGACCACCTCGCGGTCCATGGGCTCGGCGTTGGTGCGCAGTTTGGCCAGCTCGTCACAGAAGCTCTGGGGCAGGATCTCCGAGCGCATGGACAGGATCTGGCCCGCCTTTACAAAGGTGGGGCCCAGCTCCTCGAACATCTGACGCAGCGTCTCCGGCGTCATGCCGTGCATGATGTCGTAGCGCCGCACGATGGAGAGCATCTCGGAGAGGCGCTGGCGGCGCGCCCCCGCCCGCAGCTCCGCGGGACGGCGGCGGCCGCCCAGGATGCCGATGGTCTCCGGCTCGTCGTCGGATATCGCCTCGGCAAGCCACTCGTCCAGCGCGTCGTTGCGGTCGGTCAGGAAGTCAAAGGCGTCCGCCGCCTCCGCAGCCTCCTCAAGGCGCTCGCGGTCATCGTTCTCCGGGAACTCCTCGTCGGCAAAGGCGGAGACTTCCTCCTCCTGCTCCTGCTTCTTTTTGGAGCGGGCGCTCACAGGGCGCTACTCGCTCTTCTTGTCCGTCGCGTCCTCGGCTGGGGCCTCCTCGACCTCGACCTCGACGGTCTCTGCGGCCATCTCCTCGGCCATCTTGGCGACCTTGGCCGCGTAGGCGGCACGATCCTCGGCGCTCATGGCCTGCATGCGCGTGCGAAGCAGCGTGTCGCCGGCATCGTCGACGGCGGACTGGGCCTTGCGGCTCAGCTCCTCGTTGAGGGCCTTGCCCTGCTCGACGGTGATCTCGCCCTTGGCAATGAAGTCGTCGACCAGCTCCGAGCTCTTCTCGACCCCCGTTGCCACGGCACCAACGCCAGCCAAAAATGCCTTGCGGATGCCATCGGTGATGTCAAAGCCTGCCATGTGTCCTCCTCAATACAGGGTACGTGCACTAGCTAACGTCCAGAATACCAACTGCCAAGGGTCAGACGAGCAACACTTTGGCAAGCGTGCCAAATCGGGCGGCGGTCGCGCAGGCAGCGTCCTATAGAATGGACTCGAACCCAAGGAGGACTATGTCTACCCCATACACACCTGAGCGCAGGCCCGAGGACCCGGCCGACAAGAGCACACAGCAGCATCCCGTGCCCACACGCCGGCGTGCCAGCGTGTCCGACGAGATGGCCTCGCACGCGCACAGGAGGCACCCCGGCTCACACGCACGCGACGAGCGCAAGGAGCGCCGCGAGCGCAAGCCGCCCGCCATCGTGCGCATCGTCAACCAGTGGTTCGACCGCCTTGTCGCGGGCATCTTTGGCGACGACGTCAGCGCGAGGACGGAACAGTACGCCAGCCACCGCACCACCCGCGACTACATTTGGAACACCGCGGGCCAGGCGGCGTGGGGCGCGCACTTCCCGCTGCTGACCATCGTGGCCACGCAGCTCGTGGGCACCGAGACCGCGGGCATGCTGTCCATGGCCTACGTGACCGCCTCCATGCTCCTCTTTATTGCCAACTACGGCGCGCGCACCTATCAGGTGAGCGACATCGACGAGGACCACTCCTTTGCCGACTACCAGGTCCAGCGCATCCTGAGCTGCGTGATCATGCTCGCGGTGGGCTTTGGCTGGGCGCGCGTCCACGGCTACACCGGCCAGATGGCCACCATCTGCACGGGCGCCTACCTCTTTCGCGCCGTCGACGGCTTTGCAGACGTCTACGAGGGGCGGCTGCAGCAGGTGGACAAACTCTACCTGGGCGGCATCTCTCAGATGATCAGGAGTGCGCTGTCGTTCGTGCTCTTTGCCATCGCGCTGTTCGTCACACACGACGCAGGTATTGCCTGCATAGCCATGGCGGTCGGTGCCATGGCCGCGACCGTCCTCTTTACCATCCCCGTGACGTTCTTTGAGTCGCCACGCTCGCGCGGGCTCTCCCCCATCGAGGTCGGGCGCATCTTCAAGCAGTGCTTCCCGCTGTTCTTGGCGCTGTTCCTCTACTCGCTCATAGACAACATGCCCAAGTTTGCCATGGAGGGCGTGCTCTCCTACGACAACCAGCTGTTCTACAACGCCATGTACTTCCCCAGCCACATGATCATCATGGTGACGGGCATCATCTACAAGCCGCAGCTCGTGCGCATGGCCAACATCTGGGCCGACCCTGAGCACCGCGGCCGGTTTAACCTGCTGGTCATCGCCATGATTGCCATCACCATGCTGGTGGGCGGCCTTACCTTTGCGTACCAGGCCTCCATTGGCATCCCGCTCACCAGCTGGCTCTACGGCTACGACTTCGAGCAGTTCCGCACGCTCGCCTACATCATGATCGCGGGCGGCACGATGTCGGCCGCGGTGGAGTTCATGACGCAGACCATCTCCGTCCTGCGCGAGCAGGGCGTCATCACCAAGGTCTACCTCATCGGCTTTGGCTTCTCGGTGCTCGTGAGCATGCTCATGGTGGGCATCACGGGCCTCGAGGGTGCCGTCGTGGCCTACCTCGTCACGATGGGCATCGTCATGGTGCTGCTGGGCATGGAGTACATCGACCTGTGGCGCCGTCTGCGGAGCAAGGTATAGGGAGGCGCGCTTCCCCACGACATCGCAGTACGAGAGAGGCGGCCCCAAGGGAGCCGCCTCTTCGCTTAC
>CAJOGH010000082.1:0-2928 GCA_905233865.1 uncultured Atopobiaceae bacterium | reverse complement strand
ACGGGGAAGAAGCGCAGGTAGTTCACGCCGTTGATGTTCACGGTGTCCATCTCGGAAGCATTGGGATAGGTGTTGCGGAAGCTGTTGGCCCACGTCTGGGCGTCACCGTGGTTGGTCTCGTTGGTAAGGCGGATGATCGGGTGAGGCGAGCCCTCGTTCTTGACGATGTCGCAGGAGGTGTCGTCCACGGACTCGATATGGTAGCCGTCGGCGACGTCGGCCTTGGCACCGGCGATTTGCACCGAGTTGGACTGGAGCTTCTGCTGGTAGTCAACGGCGACCTTCTTTGACTCGGCCGTCTGCAGACCGTCGACCTTGAACGTCACCTTCTGCGCCTTGGACGAGTCGCTAGACGAGGAGGTGTCCCCGTCGCTCGCGCTAATGGGCTCGACGATAACGTCGACGTCGCTGGTGTTGTAGAGGTCGTACGAGAAGATGGCACGTGTGGTCTCCTTGGGCTTGAGCGTCTTGGCAAAGTTGGAGCTCGTGCCCATAGACGTGACCTCGCCGGCCTGGTCCTGCGCCTCATCAGAGGTGGTCGCTGCCTTCTGCTCGTCATTGTCCTGAGTCTCCTGGGCGAGCGAGGAGCCCACGAGCGTGGTGCCGCCCTGCGTGGCGCTGACCAAGAGGTGCGCCTGAGGCATCGACTCCTCGTTGGTGTTGTTGGTGACGTCCACGTAGACCACGAGGTCGTCGGTCTGCGTGCTCGAGTTGAACACGACGTTGGCACCAGCGATGCTGGCCTTCCAGCCCTCTACCTCGATGCTGGCGGGCTCGTACTTGGACGCGTTGGGCAGGTTCATGGACGAGCACCCGCCAAGCGCGACCGCGCCTACCATGGCACCCGCGAACAGCACGGAAAGCGCCCCTGTCATCCTCTTGTGCATGCGTACCCCTTTCTGGCGCCACACCCCGTGACGCTCGTTGGCAGCGATGTCGTTTAAGCAACAGATAAGAATGCCTCAAGTAACATAACACAAGCCCCGCCCCCACGGGAGGTCTCGCCCGCGCGGGCGAGCCACCCCGGAGCGCCATTTGGTGCATTTTGGCCCTCGCGTGTTCGAGATGACGCTCCAGGGCGGCGATTTCTAGCATCCCGCCGGCTCTTCTCGTCCTGCCGATAAGAGCACACAGCTGTGACCTGCACGTTTGCAAAAGCGCCCGAAGGCATCCCTGCCCCGGGCGCATGAAAGCACCACCCCGGCGCGTCACTTGGAACACAAATCGCCCGTTTTGCACCATATGACGCTCCGGGGTGGCGGGTGCAGGGGCTATGCGACGCGTCGACGCATGCCACCCGCGGAAAGCATCCAAAAATTGAATTTCCCCTTACAGCTCCCCTGCTAAAAGGTTTGAGGTGGCAGAAAAGGCACCTTTCTACCACGTGTTTGTATGCGCGAATGGACAAGTAGGGTGGCGCCTCCTGGTACAACAGGGGAAAGGAGGTATGCCATGAACGACACTCAGACCGGTCACGTCGTCATCGTCTCGCATGAGTATGCGCTGCTATGTCTTAGGGCACTCTCGCATCGGGAGCCGCATCTCAGGATCCAAGACTACGTGGTGCCAGCCAACAGGCAAAACACGATAGCCAGGGCAGCGACGCCCACAGGCAGCGAAGTACGCAAGCTGCTCAACCTACGCGAGCACGCGCGGACGGCATGCGCAGGCGGCCCTCGCGAGACCATCTGCCCCCAGATCCTCGTATCCAGCAAGGACAGCCGGGTGCGCAGCCCCTACTACCACGAGCACTATATGTCCCAGCCCCTTCCGACCGACGCGCTATGGAAGACGCTCGGCACGGACGTCTACTGTTCCTCCCCCGAGATGATCTTTGCGCAACTATCCAAAGGCGCGTCCATGGTTGACCTTTGCATGCTGGGCATGGAGCTATGCGGGTCCTACGGCCTGCCTTACATACCCGACCTACCCCTTGTGAACCGCGACCCACTCACGACGCCAGAGCGACTTTCGCGCACCCTTGGCGAGCTCGACGGCTACGGTCCGCGCAGCAACGCGGGGCGAGCACTGGCATGCATTGCCGCAGGCTCGGCCTCGCCAATGGAGTCACGCCTCTTCCTTGCCCTTACCGCACCACGGAGCATGGGCGGCCTCAATCTGCCAAGGCCTCTACTCAACGACCCCGTGAGCATCACCCGAGAGCAGCAGCGACTGTTGGGCAAGGGCAACCTAAAGTGCGACCTCATCTGGCCCGAGCACAGGCTTGCGCTGGAGTATGAGTCGCACGAGCACCACGGCCGCATAGACAACTACGAGGCGACCATGGCGCGCAACGCGGTCCTGCAGATGAACGGCATCAAGGTCATATCGATCTCCGCCAGCACGTTCTACAACTACGACAAGCTCATGACCATTGTCGACCAAATCAAACACACCTTGGGGCTCAGACATAGGCCCGAGACCGAGCAGATGCAGCGAAAGACCCGGGAGCTCCTGAGGCTCTTGGGCGATGCCCCTTCATTTTAGCTTGAGAGAGCCACCCCAGCGCGTCATGTCGTGCATTTTGGCCCTCGCGTGTTCGAGATGACGCGCCAGGGTGGTGATTTCTAGCATCCCACACGCTCTTCTCGGCCGGCCGATAAGAGCGCAAGGCTGCTACCTGGTCTTTTACGAGAACGTCTGGCGGCGCACTCGTCCCAGGCACAAAAAAACGCCACCCCAGAGCGTCAAATGGAACACGGAAAGCCCGTTTTGCACCATATGACGCACCAGGGTGGCGGATGAATGTGACAGCTCCTACAGGATGCGCAGGCTCACGTCCTTGAGCTGTGCGCCGGAGACCTCGCTGGGCGCGGCGCTCATGAGGTCGGAGCCGGAGCTCGTCTTGGGGAACGCCATGACGTCGCGGATGGAGTCGGAACCGGTGAGCAGCATGCACACGCGGTCCAGGCCCATGGCAAAGCCGCC
>CAJOGH010000081.1 GCA_905233865.1 uncultured Atopobiaceae bacterium | reverse complement strand
GATCGAGCAGGTCACACCCAGCTCTGCCACACGCCTCTGCACTCGCTCGACTATGCGAACGGGGTGCTCGTGCGAGAACCGCCCTGGCGTCACGTCAAAGAACGCCTCGTCGATCGACACCTGCTCCACGAGCGGCGTCTCGTCCTCCAAGCAGGCCATGACGACCCGGCTCATCTGGGCGTAGCGCTCGAAGTTGCCGGTCGTCCAGATTGCGTCCGGACACAGGCGCCGTGCCTGTGCACTGGGCATGGCGGAATGCACGCCATACCGCCTGGCCTCGTAGGACGCGGTGGAGACGACGCCGCGCTCCTCGGCGGGCCCTCCCACGATGACGGGCTTTCCGCGCCACTCGGGATGGTCCAGCTGCTCCACGCTCGCAAAGAAGGCGTCCAGGTCAAGCAGGCCCACAGCGGGCCCCTCCCAGGGTGGAAGGCCAAGCTCCTCGTCGCTCATTGCACCAGGTTGATCGAGGCGGAGAAGGTCGTCCCGTGCTCGGGGTCGGACTCCACGCTCACGTCGCCGTGGTGGGCGTCCACGATGCCCTTGGCAATGGCGAGCCCGAGGCCGTACGACCCGTTGCTCGTGTGGGTCCTGGCCTTGTCCGAGCGGTAGAAGCGCTCGAAGACGTGCTCGAGGTCCTCGCGGTCGATGGGCGTGCCCAGGTTGTTGACCTCAAAGGTGGCCATGTCATTCTCGCGGTACAGGCGGACGTGCACGGTCGACCCCTTGCTCGCGTACTTGCACGCGTTGTCCAGGAAGGTCTTGATAAGGCGCTCCAGGGAGGGTGCGTCGCCCATCACGCGCAGTCCCTCCTCGATCGAGCTCTCCAGCTCGCAGCCGCGCTCGAACGCCACGGCGTCAAACTGCAGCGTCATGTTCTCAACGAGGGTGGAGTAATCCAGCTCGACCATGTTGTAGGCGCCGCCCACCTGGCCGGCGGCGGTGGTGTCAGCGCGCGCGAGCTCGAGCATCTCGTTTACCAGGTCGAGCATGCCCGTGGCCTCCTCCATGGTCACGTCCACCCAGCGCATGTCCTCGTCGGGGATGTTGTCCTGGTCGCCCTTGAGGATCTGCATGTTGGCGAGGATCACCGCAAGGGGCGTCTTGAGCTCGTGGCTCGCATCCGCGATAAAGCGGCGCTGCTGCTCCCAGCTGGCCTCGATGGGCTCGAGCGCCACGGTGGCAAGGTACCAGGCAATGCCAAAGACGGCCGCCGAGGCGCCAATGACGATGAGGATGTCGGTGATGATCTGGTTACGGATGGTCTCGTCGATGGCCTCGGTGCTCACGACCGCGATCCTATAGCCGTAGTTGGTCGTCGCACGCTTCCAGGAGATGCAGACGTCCGAAAGGTGCCCCGAGTCCTCCTTGGCGTTTATGGCTGCATCAATGACACGGGAGAGCTCGTCGTCGCCTATGGTCACGAAGTCCGAGTTGGACCTGAGGACCGCGCCCGCCTCGCTGACGTCGCAGATGGCTGTGACCATGTGGGTGAGGCTGGTGACGTCGCCGTCCTCCTGCGCGAACGACACGACGTTGGGCGGCACGTCCATCTGCCCCAGCAGCGCCCTGTTGAGCGACCCCGAGGCCATCTCATAGAGGGAGCGAGCCTGCGACAGCAGCGAAAAGCCGAGGACGCCCACGAGCACGATCATCGTGAGCGACACGGCAATGAGGACAAACCGCTTGCGGAGCCTTTGAAGCATGCTACCCCCTCGACGTACCTGCACACATGAGTATAGACCCACAGCGCGTTTCCTGCCGATAAGAGCCCGCAGCTCCGGCGTCTCCCGCTCATGTGCGGGCGGACCTACGCACAAAGATGCCCCCGCAGTGCTGGGCACTGCGGGGGCATCGGCAAGCCTATGTGACTGCGGGAACTAGTCCTGGTTGGTCATCTCCAGGCGGTAGCCCAGCATGCGGAGGGTGGCAATCTGCAGGTTGGACTTGACGTGACCGAGCTTCTTGCGCAGGAAGCTCACGTAGGCCTCGGCGGAGTTCTCGGAGGCCTCGGCGTCGCTGCCCCAGACCTTGTTCAGGAGGTCCTGCTTGGAGACAACGCGGCCCTGAGCGCTCACGAGCATGCAGAGGACGTCGTACTCCTTCTGCGACAGGTGGACGGAGCGACCGTTGCAGGAGAGGTCGTGGGACTCGGTGTCCAGCGAGATGTCACCGTAGGACATGTCGTCGACGACGACGTCGCCGGTGCGGCGGGTGATGGAGCGCACGCGGGCCAGGAACTCCTCGGCCTCAAAGGGCTTGGTCATGTAGTCGTCGGCGCCGGCGTCCAGGCCGCTGACCTTGTCCTGGGTGGTGGTGCGAGCGGTGAGCATGAGGATGGGCACGTTGTTGTTCTCGCTACGGAGCGTGCGGACTATCTCCATGCCGTCGATGCCGGGCAGCATGACATCAAGGACGATGGCGTCATAGTTGCCAGACTGGGCCTGGTCAAGGCCGGTGTTCCCGTCGTAGGCAGCCTGAGCGTCGTAGTCTGCGTCCTTGAGGATCTTGCAGATGGCGTCAGCCAGGTTGGTCTCGTCTTCCACGACTAGGATGTTCATGTGGTACCTCTTCCAATACGAACTTGCTTACAAGCGCCTCGCGGCACGCTTTAAGGTACAACCTTTCAGACTTCTGGACGCGAATGCGTACCGACAAACCTGAAAGAGCGCAGTGCGCACACATTCATTTCACAAATTACGCACTTTCCAACGGTTTGCGCCTGTCGTAGAATGTCGTTTGCTTTAGCAATGCGGCGCACCCATCCTTACCTAGTCCGGCGCCGCTCGTTTGGAGGAGTTTTAATTGGCAGTCAAGATCCGTCTGGCCCGTCACGGTGCCAAGAAGCGTCCGTTCTACCGCGTCGTCGTCGCTGACGGCCGCATGCCCCGCGATGGTCGCTACATCGAGCTTGTTGGTCGCTACAACCCGCTGACCAGCCCCAAGACGATCGACCTCGACCTCGAGAAGATCGACGCCTGGGTTGCCAAGGGTGCCCAGCCCACCAACGCCGTCTCGCACCTCATCGCCATTGCCCGCGGCGAGAAGGCCGAGCCCACCGCGCAGGTGAAGAAGTCCAAGAAGCAGATCGCTCGCGAGCAGGCCGAGCGCGAGGCCGCCGAGGCCGCCGCTGCCGAGGCCGCCGAGGCTGCCGAGGAGCCCGCCGAGGCCGAGGAGGCCTAAGCCATGACGGACGCTCAGGCCACCGATGCCATCGAGCTGCCGTCCGACAAGGTCGCCGACCTCGTTGAGCTCGTCGTGTGCGGTCTCGTGGACAACGTTGACGACGTGTCGCTCGACGTGACCGACGATGACCGCGGCACGCTCATTGAGATTACCTGCAACGAGGGGGATGCCGGCAAGGTGATTGGCCGCAAGGGCCGCACCATCAAGGCAATCCGCACCATCGCGCGCGCCCTTGGCCAGCGCGTTGGCACCTCCGTCGAGGTCGAGGTTCTCGGATAGCGTCGTGTACGAGAAGCTAGAGGCAGTCTCCCGCATCCAAAAGACGCATGGCAAGAGGGGGGAGGTCGTCGCGCAACCCTGCGACGGTCTTCCCCCTCTGCTCAGTGAGGGCATGCGCGTGTGCGCCGTGCCGCCTGAGCTGCGCAGGCCCCGCTGGCACGAGGTCGTGCGCGTGAGCGACGCGGGCTCGGGCTCGCTCGTGCGCCTGAGCGGCGTGGACTCCATTGACTCCGCGTCCAAGCTCGTTGGCAAGACCCTGCTCGTGCGTGCGAGCGACCTGCCCGACGACGTCGAGCTCATGAGGGCGGACGCCCTCGTGGGCGTCTTCGTCGTCGACGAGAAGGCAGGTGACCTCGGTGCGATTGTCGAGGTCATGCGCACGCCGGCGCAGGACGTCATCGTCGTCGAGGGAGAGCCGGGGCAGACCATGATCCCGCTCGTAGATGAGTTCGTGGTCAGCTTTGATGACGATAAGAGCCTGCTTGTGGTCAACGTTCCGAAAGGGCTGATAGGGGGTGCCAGCTGATGCCGTCCTTTGAGACGCTCTCGGTCTTTCCCGAGGTGCAGACCGCCTACATGGACGCTTCCATCATGGGTCGCGCCCGCGAGCGTGGCATCTTTGACTTTCGTGCCCATGACCTGCGTGACTGGACACATGACCGGCACAACACGGTCGACGACGCGCCCTTTGGCGGCGGCGCCGGCATGCTCATGAAGCCCGAGCCCATCTATGAGGCCGTTGAGGCCATCGCCTCAGACGGTGCGGCTCCACACGTCGTGTTCTTCTCGCCCGTGGGCGAGACCTTCACGCAGCGGTGTGCCGAGCGTCTGTCGCGTCTTGAGCGCGTGCTGTTCGTGTGCGGTCGCTACGAGGGGATTGATGAGCGCTGCTACCGCCTGGCTGACGAGACCATCAGCCTTGGCGACTTCGTGCTCACCGGCGGCGAGCTGGCCGCCATGGTGGTCATCGACGCCTGCGTGCGCCTGCTTCCAGGTGCGCTCGGCGACTCCATGAGCGCGCAGGAGGAGTCTTTCAGCGCCGCGGGGCTCCTTGAGTACGAGCAGTACACGCGGCCCGCGAGCTTCCGTGGCATGGACGTGCCCGAGGTGCTCACGAGCGGCGACCATGGACGCGTTGACGCGTGGAGGCGCGCCAATGCCATCGAGCGGACGGCCCGGCTGCGGCCCGACATGCTCGAGAGCGCAGACATCACGCCGGAGGAGCGCGCGTGGGCCTACCAGGTGGCCCGCGGTGCGGCCTCAGGTACAGACGAGATAGGGGAGTGATC
>CAJOGH010000080.1 GCA_905233865.1 uncultured Atopobiaceae bacterium | reverse complement strand
AGGGCGGCCACGCGGCCCACGACGTCGGCGGGAGTTGCCCCGGCCTCGCGCATGGCGCCGAGGTCCAGGTCGCGGTCGCGCTTGGATAGGCGACGGCCGTCTCCGCTCACGAGCAGGGGCACGTGCGCGTAGGTGGGTGCAGTGCCTCCCAACAGTCGTGCGATGTGCATCTGGCGTGCCAGGAAGAGATGCACTTCGTTGAAGCCGATGCCGTAGCGGTGGAGCACGTTGCGGTCGAACTTGCCGTTGTGGGCGACGAGCACCTTGGCGGGGTCGGCGAAAAGCGGACGGAACACGTCGACGAGCGCGGCGTCCACATACCACGCGCGCCCGGGCTCGGTGGCGAAGGAGAACCCGATCAGCCGGCAGGTCGAGGCGTCGGGCACGCGAAGCCTGATTGCCGGCGGTCGCCTTGCGGAGCGCTCGGCAACCTCGGCTTCCGTCAGGTTGCGGCAGGTCCCCGCGTACACATAGGTGCCATCGCTGGCATGGGGCGCCGTTGCGGCATGGAGCTCGGCGCGCGAGCAGAAGCAGGGGTAGGTGAGGCCCTTCTCGGTAAGGCGTGCCAGAGCCTCCTCGTAGAGGTCCAGCCTCTCGCTCTGGTACAACGGCCCATCGTCCCAGTTCATACCAAGCCACTCAATGTCGCGCTGCAGGAGCTCCGCTCGCTCGTGCGAGGAGGCGCGTGGGTCGAGGTCCTCGATGCGCATGATGATCCGCCCGCCAGCGGAGCGCGCGCCCGCCCAGGCACAGAGGGCCGCAGCCACGTTACCCAGGTGCATGCGGCCCGAGGGCGTGGGGGCAAACCGCCCGACGACGGGCGCGTTCGTGCGCGTGCTGTCCAAGGCCTCTCCTCCCTTTGTGCCGTCTGTGGTTACGCTTGCGTTGCCGTGTGTGCCGTATGGCGCCAAAGATGGCGTTCGCTCAAGCGACCTTGTCTATTATGGTGGATAACCACCAACCACGGAGGTCAAGATGACACTCACAGATCGCCCCCTGCGACGGCTGACCCTGGGAGCAATCATGCTCGCGTGCCTATTGGCATGCGTGCTCGTGCCCACCAGGGCGCTTGCCAAGGAGTACAGCATCGATGCCGTCAAGATCCAGGCCGAGCTTGCCCCCGACGGAACATTGAGCGTTCTGGAGCAGCGGACCTATGACTTTGACGGGTCGTTCAACGGAGTCTATTGGATGATTCCCGACGAGCCGCACGATGGCAGGCAGGTTGCGGTCAACATCGAGTCCGCTGGCGAGGTCGTCAACAGGCAGCTCCAGCCCCTTCAGGCCAACGGCTCGAGTGAGGGCTCCTATCAGGTGTATGGCGACACGAGCAAGTCTGGCCACCACGTTCAGACCGTCAAGCTTTACAGCGCCCACAGCAACGAGCACGCCGCTTTCTACGTGCGCTACTCGGTAAAGGGCTATGCGGTCTCTTGGGCCGACACGGGCGAGCTGTACTGGAAGTTCGTCAGTGACGGCTGGGACGTGCCCTCCAAGAAGGTCGACTGCACCATCAAGCTGCCTGTCCCGAGCGGCCAGACGGTGACGCTGGGCGAGAACGTCCGCGCATGGGGCCACGGCCCGCTCAACGGCGAGGTCGGAGCTAACGACGACGGCTCCATCTTCTACAAGGCGCCCGAGGTCGGCACCTCTGAGTTCGCCGAGGCGCGCGTCACCTTCCCCAACACGTGGCTCTCGGAAATGACGCCAGAGTCGGCCACGCGCCTGGACACGATCATGAGCGAGGAGCAGAAGTGGGCCGACGACGCAAATGCCGCCCGCCTGCGCGCGCGCATCCTGGTGTACGGTCTCGCGGGACTGTGTGGCGTGATTGCGCTCGTGTGCATCGTGCTCACGGCTGGAAGTCGTAGGCGCTACAAGGCAACGCACCGGGCGCAGTTTGACGACGACTACTTCCGCGACGTCCCCTCCGACGACCACCCGGCTGTCCTGGGCGCGCTCTTTGACGATGCGAGTGCCAAGGCCCCTGAGCTCTTTACCGCCTCGCTCATGCGCCTGTCCGACCAGCATGCGGTGGGCCTCGAGGTGGTCAAGAGGACGCACAAGGGCGTTTTTGGCGCCAAGGAGCAGGAGAGCTACCGCATCACCCGCAACGAGAGCTTCGCGGCCACCGACCCGGTGGACAAGGCCACGCTCAAGTTCCTCTTTGACCGCGTGGCGCCCAACACCGAAAGCTACGACGACGCGCCTGGTACCCTCGACTTCAGTGAGGTAAAGGACGTTGGCAAGCGTCACGCCGAGAGCTTTGCCAACTGGATGGAGGACTGGCAACAGGAGGTCATGGACGTTTGCGAGCAACGTGGCTTCTTTGACGACCCCAACGCGGGCGTGGCCACGGGCGCCATGGCTGCCTGTGGCCTGGGTATGGCCGTAGCCGTCCTGGCCGTCGTGGGCAGCATCTTCTTTGACCTCGGCCTCATTCCCATCGGGGCCGCCATTGCCCTGGGTGTTGTCTCGTTTATCTGCCTGAGGGTCAACAGCAGGTCTGACGACCTCTCTCCCGAGGCCCTGGAGCTCAATGCCAAGATGCATGCGCTCAAGCGGTGGCTCAAGGAGTTCACACGCCTCAAGGAGGCCGTCCCCAACGACGTCATCCTGTGGAACCGCCTTCTGGTCATGGCCGTGGCGCTCGGTGTGGCCGATGAGGTCATCAAGCAGCTCAAGGTCGTGGCCCCAGAGGTTCTGGACGACCCGGGTTTCTACCCGGTCTACTACTGGTACGTGGGCTCGCACGTGCTCGGGCGCCCCGCTGACGTCTTCCAGAGCTCGTACGTGAGCGCCGCCCAGACCGCGGCATCCATCAACAGCTCCAGCTCCGGCGGGGGTGGCGGCTTCTCCGGCGGCGGCGGTGGCGGCGGCGGTGGCGGCGGCGGTGGCGGCGCCTTCTAGCTATGCCGATAAGAGCATGCGGGTGCGGGTCCTGGGCACATTGTCCGGGGCCCGCATCTTTGTGATCAGGCGGGTCGTGCGCGCTCGCCGCCGCATAATGCCGTTCACCGATACGATGAAGTCGTCAAAATTGCGCACCTCAGGGCATAACGTATGCGTCTATCTGCAAGTTGGTTGCCTTGACTAGCAGGTAGAGCGACTGTCCATAGTATGGCTCTTATCGAATACCGAATTTATGCAAAAGGCGTTTAACCTGCGACTAAGCTAAAGATACCGCTCGGAGATATACACAATTCCTCCTTGCAAAACCATGCCGTTGGGGTATACGATGCAATTTCCGCGTCTTTGCGGCATCAACCAACACCCCACAACGGAGGAGAAAGACATGGCGTACGAAGGAAAGCCCAACCGCGTGGTCATCGCTCTTGGCGGCAACGCGCTCGGTGACACCCCCGAGGAGCAGATCGCTCGCGTTCGCGAGGCTGCTCCCACCCTGCTCAAGGTCATTGAGCAGGGCAACGAGATCATCATCACCCACGGCAACGGCCCCCAGGTCGGCATGATCCAGAAGGCGTTCACCTTTGCCAACCAGACCGACGGTGCCATCCCCACCATGGACCTGCCCGAGTGTGGCGCCATGAGCCAGGGCTACATCGGCTACCACCTGCAGCAGGCCATTGGTGCCGCCATGCACAAGGCCTACAAGCGCTGGCACGTCGCCTCCGTCGTGACCCAGATTGAGGTCGACCCCGACGACCCCGCGTTCCAGAACCCCACCAAGCCCATCGGCGCCTTCCTGACCAAGGAGCAGGCCGACGCCGAGAAGGCCGCCCACCCCGAGATGGAGTTCGTCGAGGACTCCGGCCGTGGCTACCGTCGCGTCGTCGCCTCGCCCGAGCCCAAGAAGATCGTCGAGTACGAGAGCGTCCTGAACCTGCTTGACAACGAGTTCATCGTCATCGCCTGTGGTGGCGGCGGCATCCCCGTCGTCCGCGACTACAACGACAAGGGCGCCTACAAGGGCGTTGCTGCCGTCATTGACAAGGACATGGGCGGCGAGCTGCTGGCCGAGGACTGCCACGCCGACACCCTCGTCCTTCTGACCGCCGTCGACCACGTTGCCATCAACTTTGGCAAGCCCAACCAGGAGGACCTCACCGACATCTCTGTCGAGGAGGCCAAGAAGTACGTCGAGGAGGGCCAGTTTGGCAAGGGCTCCATGGAGCCCAAGGTCCGCGCCGGCATCAAGTTTGCCGAGTCCCGCCCCGGCCGTGTGTGCATCATCGGCTCGCTGGAGAAGGCCGCCGAGGCCATCGCCGGCCTGTCCGGCACCCGCATCCACGCCTAGGGTGCGCGCGCATAGTGCTTGTCTGGGGCCGCGGGGAGACCTGCGGCCCCTTTCTTGTGCGAGTATCTGTATCCTGGCTCTTGTCGGCCAAGGGACTATCCTGAATGATGTGTGAAACCTACGGGGGAATACACGCGGGTCAGTTCATGCGCGCGCAACACAAGAGCGTTACAGTTGAGTGGTCGGCAACCGAATCCTTACGGGAGGACACATGACTGACCAGCCCATCAAGAGAGCGCTCGTCTCGGTAACCAACAAGGCAGGTGTGGTCGATTTCGTGACTGCGCTGCAGCAGGAGTTTGGCGTCGAGGTGATATCGACCGGAGGAACGGCGCGCGTGCTGGCCGACGCTGGCGTGAACGTGGTTGCCATTGACGACTACACCGGCTTTCCCGAGATGATGGGTGGTCGCGTCAAGACCCTGCACCCGCGCGTCCACGGTGGCCTGCTGTGCCGTCGCGACGACTCGTCGCACATGGCCGACGCCGAGGCCAACGGCATCCAGATGATCGACCTGGTGTGCGTGAACCTCTACGAGTTCGAGAAGACCGTGGCGTCCCCCGACGTCACCTTTGCCGACGCCATCGAGCACATTGACATCGGCGGTCCTTCCATGCTGCGCTCGGCGGCCAAGAACAACGACTCCGTCACGGTCGTAAGCGATCCTGACGACTACAACGACATCCTGGACGAGAT
>CAJOGH010000079.1:2133-7046 GCA_905233865.1 uncultured Atopobiaceae bacterium | reverse complement strand
GCGCCGTGAGCGAGGCGTCAGCCGTTCCCATCGTGAGCGTGGACGTGCCCTCGCCCTCGGCTTTCGAGGCGGCCTCGCCCGTAAGCGTCCAGCCGTAGAACGCAAAGCCGGCGCGCGTCGGGTCAGGCAGCTCGAGCGTCGTTCCAAAGCCCATGCTTGTCGGCATGGTGCCCGCAATCGAGCCACCGGCAAGGTCGATGGAGAGGCCATGCGGGGTGGGCGTCGTGTCATAGCAGGCGTAGTAGGTCTCGGTCCCGTCAGCGGTCATGCCGCTCTCGAACGGCGTGCCCACGCCCGCGGTCGAGGGGTAGAAGCCCTTGAACGTGTAGGCATACTTGTCATCCGCGGGGCGGGTGGGCGTGACATCGGGCACGAAGGTCACCGAGCTTGTCCCCTCAGTGAGGTTGGCATGCGCACCCGAGCCCGCGACTTCGCTCATGTCCCAGTTCCTGAACGTCACGTCGTAGGTCGTGCGCTCGTAGTACAGGACCAGCGTGTTTGCGGCCCCGCTCGCAACCGTGAGCGTTGCGGAGGCAGCCTCGGCGCCGCCGTTGACCTTGGCCTTGTCGTAGGCGTAGGAGCCAATCGGGGTCGTGGCGTAGGTGGACGACAAGAGCGTCTGGCCTGCGACCGCCTTGCCCGTGACGGAAGGCGCCAGTTCGGGAGCCGTGACGGTGCCGTTGTACCTACCCACGTAGGTGATCGTATAGGTGTAGGTGGGCTCGAACGTGAGCGTCATTATGTTCTCGCTCGCGTTGGCGCTGACAGTCATGGGGCTCTTGTCGGCCTGTTGGAAGCGGTAGGTGACGCCACCCGAGACAATGTCGGCGGAGAAGTCGTCGGCAGAGACCGTGCTGCCAAAGTCAGCAGATTCCGACGTGGCGGTCTGAAGAGACGTGCCCGTCGTGTCGAGGTACCTAACCACATAGCCAAACTTGAGGGGCGTGTACGTGACGGTGATGAAGTTTGACTCGGGATCGTCCGTGATGGTGAGGTCCTGGGGCGACACGGATGGGTCGACGTCGTAGCCCGTCGGCGGGTAGGCAAGGACCTGGTCGGCACCCGCAAGGACGCTGTCATAGTCGGCAGTGCCGCTCTTGGTCGGGGCGACCGTGTTGCCGTTGGTGTCCACGTAGGACACAGCGTACTCGTAGCTCTTGGGCGCGAACTGGAAGGTGATGACGTTGGCCTGGGCCGGGTCGGCCGCGACCTGAGCGTCGGTGTGGACCGTGATGTCAGAGCCCGTCGCGGCGAGCGTGTAGCCGCGAGGGGCCTCGATGGCAAAGTCGGCGGCGACAATGGCCTGGCCGTAGGGCGCGGTGCCGCTCACGGACGGGGCAACGTCGCGATCGGGGTCGGTCGTGCTCACGTAGCGAACGGTGTAGCCGTAGCCGCCGTCGCGCACATAGGAGAGGTCGATGGCGTTGGTGCTGGCGTCGGTGCCGACAGCCACACTCGCGGCGGACGCGGTGCCAAAGGTGAAGCCCCGGATGTCAGCGGCGTTGTAGTAGTCGGACGCGACCACGGTCGTGCCAAAGGGGGCCTCGCCCGTGCTGGCGTCCGCTATGGAAAGCCCTGCCTCGTCGAGGTAGTTGACCGCAAAGGCGTACGAGTTCCTGGTATAGGTAATGACGACCTTGTTGGCGGCCTCATCGTTGGAGATCGAGAGAGAGGAGGGAGTCGCGGTCGGCGTGGCATAGCCATCGCGCAGGGTCATAAGCGAGGCGATGTCGAGCGACGTGCCAAAGAGCTGGCTGCCCGTCTGCGCGGGCGCGACGGTCGCGCCGGCATCGTCGACGAACGTGACCTCGTAGCCATAGCTCAGGCGGTCATAGCGCAGCTCAACGATGGTGGCACCGTCGTTGCGCACCGTGGGCGCGGACTCGGTGCCGCCCGCGTTCGTGTACACGGCGCGCGCGTAGGTGAAGCCATCGTAGGCCCTAGGCTCGAGCGACATCGCCGAGCCGGCGTCGGCTGCAACAGTCTGTGCCGCGCCGTCCTGCTCGTAGGTGGTTCCATCAACGGCCATGCGCATGTGACGCACCTCGTAGGAGGTGGCAATTGGCTCGTAGTCGACCCGCACGTCAAGCGAGGGGTTCGAGCCCGCGGCAACGCCCGTGACCGTGACGGACGCAGCGGCGGTAGAGACCGTGACGTCGCCCACGGTGGTCGATGCAGACGCGGGCAGCTGACCGTCCTGCGCCTCAATGGTCACGCTCGCGGCATCGAGCTGAGTGAGCGTGACGCGCGCAAGTCGATGGTTCTCGTCGACAGGGGCAAACGCGACACCGGCGCCCGCGATCGTCGCCGCGTCCAGACCATCGACAGAGTCGGAGGTGCTCGTTCCCGGAGTCGGCACGCCAGAGGCCGAGACGGCCACAAAGCCGTCCTCGGCGCGCGCTGCCACGTAGGGCGGGGCGGCAAAGTCCGCCGTAAAGGTGACAGGGCCTGTGAGCGCGACGGTCGCGTAGTCATCCACAAGGCCGTTGCTCTTGTCGCCCGTCTCGGCGTCGGTCATCTCGTAGCGCCAGCCAAGGAGGGACTGCGCCGCAAAGGTGACTTCCTGGCCAGGAACCGCAACGACAGCCTGGCCGGGAGCAGCAGTGGAGCCGTACGCGAGACCCTCCTGGACGGGATCCGCCGCAAGCGTGGCAAAGCTCTGCGAAGCGTCCTCGACGGCGAAGGTCGCGGTGTAGGCATCCGTAGACCAGCGCGCAGAAAGGCTCGTGGGCTCCGTCAGCTCAAAGGAGACCGCCGTCGTGCTCGTGGCCTTGCCCTCACCAGCGATGACGTCTGCCGCGGCAAGCACAGGCGCGTCGTCGGGTGCGCCCTCGGCATACCAGCCGAGGAAGGTGTGGCCCGGCCACGACGGGTAGGCCGGCAGGGTCCAGGTGGTGCCATAGGTCTGGGCAATGGCCTGCGGCGCGGGCGAGCCTGCCAGCGTGCCTCCCGCGGCGTCAAAGGTCACGTTGTGCGTGTCGGCCTGCCACTGTGCGTAAAGGGGCACGGCCTCGGCCTTGTCCCACGAGCGCGCCGAGGTGCCGTCCGCGTTGTAGTACTTGGTGCCGCCCGTGGACGCGTCAAAGTACCCCAGCAGCGTATGTCCCGTCCTCGTTGCCGGCGTGATGGCAGGCAGAGCCGCGTCATAGGTTGCCGTGACAGACTCCGTGCCAGGCTCGGTGGCCTCACCCGGCACCAGCGTGAGGTCATAGGTGTTGGCCGTCCAGTGAGCGTAGAGGGTAGTTGCCGTGGCCTTGTCCCAGCCACGCGCCGAGCCGCCGTCGGCGTTGTAGTACTTGGTGCCACCCGTAGCCGCGTCAAAGAAACCGTCGAACGCATAGCCCGTACGGACGGGCATGGTGGCCGCGGGCATCGCCGCGGCGAAGGTGGCAGTGACGGACGAGGTACCCGTGGTCGTGGCGTCAGGTGCCGAAAGCGTGACGTCATAGGTGTTGGCGTCATAGACGAGCGTCATCGCGTTTGCCGTGTCGTCAGGCGCAACCTTGCAGGTGTTGGTGGCGTCGCTGCGATAGGTGTAGCCGGCAATCGTGGGCGCGAGGTCGTCGGCCGCGACGGTCGTCGCATAGGCGGCCTTGACCGTCGTGGTCTGAATGGTCGCACCGGCTGCGTCCTTGCAGGTGAGCGTAACGTCATAGTCTGCTGGCGTCCAGTGCGCAAACAGCTTGCGCACGCTCGTCTCGGCCCACTTGGCGCGACTGGAGCCATCCGCGTTCACGTACTGAGTGCCCAGCCCGCCTGTGTTGGTAAAGTAGCCCGCGAAGTCATAGCCCGTCTTGGTGGGAACGGTGATAGCAGGCAGGTCCTGGCCCATCGTGGCTGTGACCGTGGCGCTGCCCGAGGACGTGGCGCCGCGGTTGTCAAGCGTGACCTGTGTGATGGCGGGATCCCACTTGGCATAGAGCGAACCCGACGCGTTGACGGTGTAGGAGGCACCGCCGTTGCCCACCTTTGTCGCCAGCTGAGCGTCGGAGTACCAGCCGGCGAGCGTGTAGCCCGCACGCGTAGGCGTGGGCAGGGTGACTGTGGCGCCATAGGTGACCACGATGAACGTGGCCTGGGTCGACTCGCCGCCATTGCACTCGTACTGGACCGCACAGGTCTTGCGGTTGACCGAGTACAGGTTGTAGCCCACGACAGACGACTGGTAGCCAGGAATGGCAGACGAGGCGGCATGCTCCGTCAGGGAGCCGTCATCCAGGCGATACACGGCACGCGGAAAGGTCGGCTTGGCCGAGGACCCGCTCACCGACCACGAGGAGCCGACGAGCAGCGACGACAGGGACGAGCATCCGTCAAGGACGTTGCTCATGGACGTCACGTGCGTTGTGTCAAAGCTGGAGAGGTCGACGTCAGCGAGGGCAGAGTCGCCGGCAAGCATGCTGGCCATAGAGGTCAGGCGCGGGGTCGTCCAGTTGCTCACGTTGACCTCGCGCATTGCCGTCATGTACGAGAACAGGTAGTCGGCGCGCTCGAGCGACGCGGTGCTGAACGACGTGAGGTTGGCGCGGGTCAGCTGCGTGCCATAGAGCATGTAGCTCATGTCGGTGACCGCCGCGGTGTCCCAGGTGCTCACATCCAGGCTCGTGAGCTTGGACTTGGACGTGCTCGTGGGCTTGGCCATCTGGAAGCAGCCGGCCATGGTGGTCACGCGACTGGTGCTCCATGACGTGAGGTCGAGCGAGGTCAGCGCCATGCACCGTGCGAAGGTGTGGGAGAGGTTGGTGCAGTAGGAGGTGTCAAGGTTCTGCACGTTGTTGATGGCAGTGAGCCTGGTGAAGTCGTTGAACCAGTAGGCAAGCGACTTGGGGAGGATGGTGGACATGCTGCCGTCGATGTAGACCTGGGTCACGCTCGACGCGTAAGCGCGCCAGGGAAGTGTCGAGGCGTTGTAG
>CAJOGH010000079.1:0-2029 GCA_905233865.1 uncultured Atopobiaceae bacterium | reverse complement strand
ACCGTGAAGGTCGTGGACTTGGTCCCCGTGTAGGCGGCAAAGCGCGCCTGGTCGCGATGCTCGGGCGTGTCAAAGAGGGCGGTCACGATAGCCGTGGCGGTACCTGACTTGTCATTGTCGACATACGAGGTCACGAAGTCGCCCTCACCCGTGTTGGGGTCGTACTCCTGCAGGGTGACGTCGAGACCGGCCGAGGGGATCACGAGATCCGCGCGCACCTCGGGCTCAGGGAGCTTGGAGCCGTCATAGACGACCGAGTCGTACTCGAGCGTGAGGGTGGCAAGGCTCAGGTCGTACTTCCACTGGGCGTAGAGCGTGGTGGCTGCGTCTGGAAGCTCATCACCCGGGAAGTACCAGGTGCCGGGGTTGTCAGGCGTGGGACTGGCAAGCGTGTTCCACCCGACGAAGACGTAGCCGTCGCGCTCGGACGTGCAGCGAGGGGCAGACGAGGTGACGCCGGAGAGCGACTTGAACATGTAGGTACGCACCGTGTTGGAGCCGCCAGGGAAGTTGTCGCGATAGGTGATGTTGAAGGAGTCATAGGAGTTGGCCGAGGTGAAGTAGCCCTTGCTGGAGCTTGTGGCTGCACGGGCATAGGTGAGATTGATGTACTCACTATCGTAAGCGGACGAGGGGTTGCTGAACTCGTAGCTCTTCGTCACAGCGCCACCAGAACCGTAGACCTTGCCGACGAGCTTGTTAGAGCAGCCGACAAAGACACGCTGGGTGTTCGCGCCAGACGCTGCACCCCAGACACAGCCATTGGGAACCAGGACCGTCTCGAGCGACGAACAACCCGCCAGCATGCCAAAGTAGTTCGAAACGCCCTGCGGCGAGAACTTGCTCAGGTTCATGAACTTCAGGGCACGACAGCCTTCGAACATGCTGTTGACCGTGGACAGACTATCAGCGGTAAACCCAGAGAAATCAGCGTTAACGAGGTGCGCGTTGAGATAAAACGCCGCCCTCATCGTTGTCACCTTGCTGGTGTCCCAGCCTGACAGGTCGATCTCATAGAGGTCCGCGCCAGAGAATAGACCTTCGAAGTCAGTCATGTTGGATGTGGACAGCTGGGCAATATCGAGGTGGTGCAGGTTGTTCGTGCCGTAGAAGGTGCACTTGAGCGAAGTCGCTTGGCTCGAGTCAAGGTACTCGATGCCACTCACATCCTCCAAGTGATAGAAGCCATAAAACCATGCCTCCATACTCGGGATACCATGGAAATCGGCAAAGCTCGGGTCGAATACGACGTGCTTGCAGATGGCGTCACGTGACACGATCTCGTTCTTGTAGGTGTCCTTTGCCTTGAGAATGGTCGAGTAGTCGTATGACCCCGAAGCCATTGTATTGGTCTCGCCCGGCTTATACACATAGTGGTTTCCGCTGCTGTCGAGGGCCCACTCCAGGGCGCCAAGGTACTTGCCACTCTCGTTGTACTTAGCCCAGTCAGGCCTACCCACGAACTTGTCAGCACCTGACCAGACCCACTTGACAAGGTTGCCGTCAAAGGAGCTCACGCCCTCGAGGTACTCGATGTCGTCATACACGAAGTAGAGCGTGCTGCTCTGCGCACTGTAGAGCGCCTTGGGCGACTTGCTGGCGGCCAGCGCTCGCTGGGGTGAAAGGATACCAACAAGGGCAGCCACGGCGACAATAGCCAGGGCGGCAACGAGCATGTGGGCGCGAAGTTTACGCACGAAGGAGCGGAGCATGAGGTACCCCCGTTTACCTGCTCTTTGACTATGCTCCGTTTTCGTGCTGCGATGGTGCGGCGTTGACTTTGATTAACATTCAGATTCTATCACAGGAGACTTTGGGAGAAGGCCGCTCTTGTCGGCCTTGACGGACAGCGCGTAGGCCACGATGGACGCGCCCGAAAGCGGTTTCTCACAATTGTTGCATCTCATAGAGCAAACGGTGAGATAAGACTTCCAATACGCCAGACTTTTGTGAGAAACCGAACGAGGCGGGGAAAGAGGCAAGACCACGGGCTCCGGCAGGATCGGCGTCAAACATGTCCCCGATTAGC
>CAJOGH010000078.1 GCA_905233865.1 uncultured Atopobiaceae bacterium | reverse complement strand
CGGGCAAGCACGTTCTGGAGGGCCAGACGGTCGGTGTCAACGAGGGCGACCGCATTGGTATCGTCGGTCGCAACGGTGACGGAAAGACGACGCTCCTGGGGCTTCTGGCCAAGCGCTTTGAGCCGGACTCGGGGTCTGTCACATGGCGCAACAACATCCATGTTGGGCTGTTGTCGCAGGACGATGACCTAGACGACGAGTCGACCGTCATCCGCGCCGTCGTGGGCGACGTGCCTGACTACGTGTGGGCCACCGACGCGGGCACGCGCGCGATCATGGACGAGTTGCTGGCCGACATAGACCCGCAGGCGCTCGTGGGCACACTCTCGGGTGGCCAGCGGCGTCGCTGCGACCTCGCTCGCCTTCTGGTGCAGGACTGGGACGTCCTCTGCCTGGACGAGCCCACCAACCACCTTGACATGCACGCGATCGCCTGGCTGGCGGAGCACCTCAAGCGCCGTTGGCCGGCCGGACAGGGAGCCCTGCTCACGGTCACGCATGACCGCTGGTTCCTCGACGAGGTCTGCACCTCCATGTGGGAGGTCCACGACCGTCGCGTCGAGCCGTTTGAGGGAGGCTACTCCGCCTATATCCAGCAGCGTGTGGAGCGCGAGCGTCAGGCCGCCGTTGCCGAGGAGCGCCGCCAGAACACCCTGCGCAAGGAGCTCAACTGGCTGGCACACGGCGCCAAGGCGCGAACGTCCAAGCCCAAGTTCCGCATCAAGGAGGCACAGGCGCTCATTGCCGACGACCCACCGCTGCGCAATCCTCTCGAACTCAAGCGGCTGGCAGTCAGTCGCCTGGGCAAGCAGGTCATAGAGCTCAAGGGCGCCTGTCGTGACTTTGGGTCCAACCATGTCTTTGGCCCCATCGACTGGATCATAGGCCCTGGCGAGCGCGTGGGCATCTTGGGCGAGAACGGTGCGGGCAAGACGACGCTGCTCAAGGTCATGATGGGGCAGTTGGAGCCCACGGCGGGACGCGTGAAGATCGGCAAGAGCGTGCGCCTGGGACAGCTGAGTCAGCACCTGACGTCCTTGTCCGACAAGGAGGACTGGCGTGTGCGCGACCTTCTGGCCCGCACCAAGCACTACGTGGTCATCGACGGGCGCGAGGTCACGCCCTCGCAGCTCCTGGAGCGCCTGGGCTTTGACTCTCGCGAGCTCATGACCTACGTGGCCGACCTCTCGGGAGGCCAGCGTCGCAGACTCGCTCTCATGCTGCTGCTCATCGAGGAGCCAAATGTGCTCGTTCTGGACGAGCCGGGCAACGACTTGGACACCGACATGCTCGCCGTCATGGAGGACCTGCTGGACACCTGGCCGGGCACCCTGGTAATCGTGACCCACGACCGCTACCTCATGGAGCGTGTGACCGACGACCAGTATGCTCTTATCGACGGAAGCCTCAGCCATGTGCCGGGAGGGGTCGACGAATACCTCAAGCGGTTGGGCTCTGCACCTACAGGAGAGCGTTTCTCGCGTCGCGCGAGCTCGGATTCCACAGATGAGCCAGTGGCCGAGAAGAGCCAAGAGACGCCTAGACTTTCCAACAAGGAGCGCCGTGAGCTCAAGCGTCGCTTTGACTCGTGCGAGCGCAAGCTGGAGAAGGCCTCGGGTGAGCCGGACCGTATCCGCGCGGAGCTCGAGGCGGCGGATGCCACCGACTATGAGGAGCTCACGCGGCTGACGAGCGAGCTTGAGGCGGCACGCGCGCGCATCGACGAGCTCGAGACGGAGTGGCTTGAGCTCTCTGAGCAGCTTGGGCAGGCGTAGTCCTCATGTTCGAGCTGCTCAGACGCTATCTAGGTCCCTTTAGGGCCTTGGCTGTGATAGGGCCCGTGGCAAAGCTCATCGAGGCCACCTTTGACGTCATCACGCCGCTTGTCATCGCGTACATGATTGACGCGGGCGTGGCTGCGCGCGACATGGGCGCGGTTGCGCGCGGTGGCGTGGCGCTTGTGGTCATGACGCTTGTGGGATATGGCTTCACGCTCGTGGATCAGCGGTGCGCGGCTCGCACGAGCCAGGGCGTGGGTACGGCGCTGCGTCATGACGTCATGGCGCGCGTGACGTCCTATTCCGGGCGCGACCTCGCGGCCTTTGGCGGCCCGTCCCTGGTGGCGCGCGTGACCTCGGACGTCAACCAGGTGCAGCTGGCCATCGCCCTGGGGATGCGTCAGCTGGTGCGCTGGCCCTACCTGGCCCTTGGATCGCTTGTGGCGGCACTTCTGATCGACTGGCAGCTTGGCCTCGTGTTCCTGGGTTCCGCCATTGCCGTGAGCCTCGTGTTCTGGCTCGTCATGTCGCGCTCGGTGCCCTACTTTGCCCGCATGCAGGCCGGTGTTGACACCATGCTTCGCCTCGCGCGCGAGACGCTCGAGGGCACTCGTGTGGTTCGTGCGTTCAGGAGGGTTGATTACGAGCGTGCGCGTTTTGACCGGGTCGCCCAGGAGCAGGTGCGCGTCTCTGTCGCGTCTGCGCGCGTGTCGAGCCTGCTAAACCCGGCGTCCATGGCCATTCTGGACGCGGCAATCATCGCGATCCTGTGGTTTGGCGGCGTGCGCGTGGATGCAGGCGACCTTACGCAGGGCCAGGTCATGGCATTCGTGAACTACATGATCCAGACGCTTGCCGCCATTGGCTACATTGCCAACATCATGGTCATCTTCACTCGTGCGAGCGCGAGCGCCACGAGAATTGTTGAGGTGCTTGACCATGAGTCCTCGGTTGTCGACGGTGCGGGTGCCGTTGCGCTTGACGGTATGCCAGCCCTCGAGCTCGTGGGCGTTGGCCTCGCATATGACGAGGGTGGTCGTGCTCTTGAGGGTGTGAGCCTTGCGCTTGCACCAGGCGAGACCTTGGGTGTCATCGGTGGTACGGGTTCGGGCAAGACGACGCTTGCACGCCTGCTTGGCCGCAGCATTGACGCTAACGAGGGAACCCTGTACGTGTGCGGGGCCGACGTGCGTGACTGGCGCCTTGCCGATCTGCATCAGGTAGTCTCGGTTGTGCCGCAGGTGTCGTCGCTCATGAGCGGGACGATAGCTGACAACCTCAGGTGGCGTGACGCGAGCGCTGGTCCTGACGCGCTGTGGGAGGCGCTTGGGGCTGCGCAGGCGGACGACTTTGTGCGGGAGCTTCCCAATGGCCTGGACACGTGGGTGGAGGCAGGTGGGCGCAACTTCTCGGGCGGCCAGCGGCAGCGCCTTTGCGTGGCGAGGGCTCTTGTCGGCAACCCACGGGTGCTTGTGCTCGACTCGGTCACGTCTGCACTTGACACGGTCACGGCCGCTCGTCTGCGCGAGGCGGTTGCACGTCTTGAGCCTCGTCCCGCCTGTGTTGTCATATCGCAGCGCGTAGCTGACATCGTTGACTGCGACCAGGTGCTCGTCCTGTACCATGGCGCGGTTGCAGGCTTGGGTACCCATAACGAGCTTATGCGAAGCTGTCGTGTCTACCAAGACACCGTGAGCTCACAGGACTGGAGCGGCAACGAGGGGGTGAGCGACCATGAGTAACCCCTATGCCGCTTCGGCGGGATCTGCCATGACGACCCTGGCAGGCAGCGGGTCTTCCCCCGGGCGAGACCTCCCCGAGGAATCGATGGCGCTTCGGCACTGCCTCGCGCGCCTCGCTCCCTATGTCGGCGGGCACGGGTGGACGCTTGCGCTCGGCTGGGCCTGCGCCATCGCAAGTGTTGGCTGTCAGGTGCTCGTGCCCATCCTTGTGGGTCGCGGCATCGATGCCATTGTGGGAACAGGTAACGTCGATGGAGCGCGCCTGGCTCAGGAGCTGCTGGTCCTTGGTGGCGTGGTCGCCGCGGCCGTGGTCCTGCAATGGCTGAGCTCGTGGCTCATGGGGCGTCTGTGCTATAAGGTCGTTCGTGACCTGCGTCGCGACGCCTATGCCAAGGTCGGGAGGCTACCGGTCTTTTGGGTCGAGGGGCATTCCACGGGTGACGTCATGGCGCGCGTGGTCGTAGATGTCGACCAGGTGGGCGACGGCCTGCTCCAGGGCGTGACGCAGCTTGCCCAGGGCTCAGTGATGATCGTGGGCACCCTCGTGGCAATGGCAATGACGTCGCTGCCAATGGCCATCGTGGTTGCTCTGGCGGCACCTGCCGGTGCGCTTGTGGCCGCTGGCATCGCACGGGCGTCGCGCAGGAGCTATGACCGACAGCAGGCGCTCCAGGGTACCCTTGGCGCGCGTGTGCAGGAGGACGTTGCCAACCTTGAGCTGCTCTCGCTCTTCTCGCGGGGGGAGGACGAGCTCGCTCGTTTTGACGAGGCCAATGACGAGCTGTTTGTGGTGGGGGAGCGCGCGCAGTTCATAAGCTCGCTCTCAAACCCCTCGACGCGCCTGGTCAACAACCTCGTGTACGCGGCTGTGGCCATCGTGGGCTGCTCCACCCTTGCCGCTGGCGCCGCAACGACGCTCACGGTCGGCTCCGTGCAGGCGCTCCTTGCCTATGCCGCTCAGTTCACCAAGCCCATCAACGAGATCACGGCGACACTCTCGCAGGTGCAGGCCGCCCTTGCGAGCGCACGTCGCGTGATTGCTCTGCTCGAGGCTCCTGAGGACGTGCAGCCCGCGGAGCCGGTCATGCCGGACGTGCCAGACGGGAGTGTTTGCCTTGACCATGTGACCTTTGGGTACGATCCTGACAAGCCTGTCTTGCATGACGTGTGCCTCGAGGCTCGCCCTGGCATGAAGGTGGCGCTCGTGGGTCCCACAGGCTGTGGCAAGACCACGCTCGTGAGCCTAGTTATGCACTTCTTCGAGGCACAGCAGGGACGCGTGCTTGTTGACGGTGTTGACGTGCGTGAGCGCGCCGCGGACGAGCTTCATGCGCGCATGGGCATGGTGCTTCAGGACACCTGGGTGTTCGAGGGAACAATAGCTGACAACATCGCCTACGGGCGCGTCGGTACCACGCGCGAGCAGCGTGTGATGAGCTTTGCCAAGAACCTGCCCGATGGGCTGGACACCGTGGTGGGGGAGCGTGGGCTTACCCTCTCGCAGGGACAGCGCCAGCTCGTGTGCATCGCACGCGCCATGCTTGCCGACCCTGCCATCCTGCTGCTCGATGAGGCCACGAGCTCAATCGACACGCGCACCGAGGTCCAAGTGCAAGCGGCTTTTGACGAGCTCGCGCGTGGGCGTACGTCACTCGTTGTGGCTCATCGCCTGTCCACGGTGCGCGACGCAGACTTGATTTGCGTCATGAATGCAGGTCGCATCGTCGAGCGTGGAACCCACGAGGAGCTGCTTGCGCGTGGCGGCCTCTACGCTGAGATGTACACTCGGGCCTCCGTGAACCCGTAAAGTGCACTAAGCTTTCTTTGGGTTACGTTTTCCCATATAAGATATTCGATAGTAAATATCTTCTCGCCATAAGTGTACGTTACAGATCCCTTAGCGCGAGCGACAGCGCCATTGGTGCCCATGCGCACCAGACTCCAGGCGCATTGGCAAGCTCTCGGGCTACCTCGTCAACGCTAGCCCAGCGAACCCCGCTGACCTCCGAGGGGTCGGGCGCGAGCTCTCCGACACAGGTGCCTACGAGCACATGGTCGTACTCGTGCTCCACAAGACCGTTGTCGAATGGGGCACGATACGCGAAGGCAGCAACCTCGCGCAGGCCACAAGCCTCGCATCCCAGTTCCTCGCGGACACGGCGGTAGGCCGCGTCTACGACGCTCTCATCCTCGCGCGGGTGGGAGCAGCACGAGTTGGCCCACAGGCCCCCCGAGTGATACTTGCCGGCCGCGCGCTGTGACAGCAGCACTTCCGTTGTGCCCTCGTGCTCGCGTGTGAGGACTACGGAGAAGGCACGGTGGAGGAGGCCTTGGCGATGCGCATCCTCCTTGGTAGCGGTGCCCACCGGGCGGTCAAGGCCGTCCACAAGGATGAGCATGTCACCACGTGCGGGGTCGCTACTCATGGTATTGGTCGCTGCGTTCACGTCTATCCCCCAGACAGTGTCGAATGGCGCGGGCCATAGCTATGGTACATGAGTGCACTTGCCTGACTCTCACGCCAGTCGGACGTTGTTGCCTACGCCGCCTCTGCCATGGCGGCTGTTCCCGGCAACTGCGTCTTGCGCACACCCTCGCCGTATATGGTCGACCAGTCGTTTGCCATCGAGATGCCCGTCCAGCCCTGTGCCGCTATCTCGTTGCGATAGTCGGCAGCCTTGGAGTCGCTGCCGTACTCGCGCGTCGTGTCGTCGCAGACCACAAGCATGCCGAGGCCCGGATGCGCAGGGTTGCCCTTGGCATAGTTGAGCATGGAATAGTCGCCCTTACTGTTACCGAAGGCGATGATGGGCCGCCTGCCGATCTCACGCTCGATGGCTGCCGGCTTGTTGGACTGGCCGCACTCGACAGGATCAAGGGGCTCGCCCAGGACGATCTTATCGGCAGAGGACATGTTGAACTCGTCAGCGGGCTTGTCGCCCAGCTCACTCGCAACGTAGGGGACGTCGGTCGCGATAACGTGGTCGTAGGGGATGCCCAGCTCGTCAACGAGAGCTCGGGCGGCCTCTCGCTCGCAGGCACTCACGACCCACACGTCAAAGTCATTGGCCTGCAGGAAGTTGACGACCTCGACCATGGGCTTGTAGAAGCTCTCGGCGTAGGTTATGCCCTCAAAGCCCGCGGCCTGCGTGGTGCTCGCGTAGGAGTCGACG
>CAJOGH010000077.1 GCA_905233865.1 uncultured Atopobiaceae bacterium | reverse complement strand
GGACGAGGACGTCAGTGCCACGGAGCTCGTGCGAAACCTTGCGGACATGGGCTTCTGTCACGTGGTCTTTACTGACATCGCGCGTGACGGCATGCAGACCGGCATCGACGTGGCAGCCTACGAGCGGCTCGCGGCTACAGCCGGCTTTGCCATCACGGCATCGGGCGGCATCGCCACGCTTGACGACATCCGCGCGCTGGCGGCTGCCGGCGACGACGTCGTCGAGGGTGCCATCACGGGGCGCGCGCTCTATGAGGGTGCGTTCACGCTGGCTGATGCCCTGACCGCGGCTCACGGGGGTGACGAGGATGCTCACTAAGCGCGTGATTCCCTGCCTGGACGTGCTGGACGGCCGTGTGGTCAAGGGCGTCAACTTCGTGGGCCTGCGCGATGCCGGCGACCCGGTGGAGCTTGCCGCCGCCTACGACCGCGCCGGTGCCGACGAGGTCGTCTTCCTGGACATAACGGCGACCTCCGACGGTCGCGCCACCACTGTGGACCTGGCCGCCCGTGCCGCTGCGGAGCTGCGCATTCCCTATGCCGTGGGCGGGGGCTTCCGCAGCGTGGACGACGCGCGCGCCATGATCGCGTCGGGCGCGGACAAGGTCAGCTTCAACTCCGCTGCCGTGCGCGACCCGGCGCTCCTGGGGCGTGCCGCGACGGCCTTTGGCAGCCAGGCGGTCGTGTGCGCCGTCGACGCCAAGCGCGTGGGCCGCGCGGACAAGTGGGAGGTCTATTTGGCCGGCGGTCGCGAGGCCACCGGCATCGACGCGCTCGAGTGGTGCCAGCAGGCGGTCGCCGAGGGCGCCGGCGAGATCCTGCTCACGAGCATGGACCGCGACGGCACCAAGGACGGCTTTGACCTGGCGCTCACGCGTGCCGTCTCGCGTGCGGTCAGCGTGCCGGTCATCGCATCGGGCGGCGTGGGTACGCTCGAGCACTTTGCGGAGGGCATCCTGGAGGGTGAGGCCGACGCGGTCTTGGCTGCGAGCGTCTTCCACTTTGGTACCTTTAGCATCAGACAGGTCAAGGAGTACATGGCGTCGCAGGGCATCCCTGTGAGGCTGGACTTCTAGCGCAGGCTCTTATCGCCTGGGAGGGGAGGGCACATGGGTGACGCACCCACATACGCGGGCGAGCCCGTGGAGCTCGTGAGCCTCGATGACATCGAGCTTCGCCTTGACGCGGCCGGGCTGATTCCCGCCGTGGTGCAGCAGCACGACACGGGCGAGGTCCTCATGGTGGCGTGGATGAGCCCCGAGTCGCTGCGGCTCACGCTTGAGACCGGCACCACGTGGTTCTGGTCGCGCAGCCGCTCCGAGCTGTGGAACAAGGGTGCCACCAGCGGCAACATGCAGCAGGTACGCCGCGTGCTGGTGGACTGCGATGCCGACACGCTGCTCGTGGAGGTCGACTCGCCCGGGCCGGCGTGCCACACGGGCGCGCGGTCGTGCATGTTCAGGCAGATTGACGAAGGCGCCGCGCCAGACGCGCGCGGGCGCGGATAGGGGATGGCAATGGGAGAGCGTACGGCTAACGTGGTGGACGGCGACCTGGGCGCGACGATGGCCGCCCTGCGCGACATCATCCATGATCGTGCCGTTAACGGTGGCGAGGGCAGCTACACGGTCAAGCTGCTGGAGGCCAACGAGGACAAGGTCCTCAAGAAGGTCATGGAGGAGGCCGGCGAGGTGGCGCTTGCCGTCAAGGACGACGACCACGACCACGTCAGGTACGAGATGGCCGATCTCCTGTACCACCTGCTCGTCGCGTGCGAGAAGTTCGGCATCTCATGCGAGGAGCTCGCCGGTGAGCTCAACGCCCGCATGAAATGATATTGGGGGACAGCTTCGGACACGGGGGACGGTTCTGTGTGCACCGTTCTTTGGTGCACACAGAACCGTCCCCCGTGTCCGAAGCTGCTCGACGCCTCGCCAGACCGAAAATCATACATTAAGGATGCTCTTCTCGGCATTTGCCCAGTTGGTGCATAAGCATTCAAAGCAATTTCGCTCTTAATGTATGATTTTGCCTCCGCCGACAAGAGCCTCCCGCAGGCTAGGCATTGGCCGCCGCGTCAAAGCACCCTGCCATTCGTGTGATAGAAGCCTCGGATATTCCGCACGAGCGCGCAGCTTTACGCCATGTCTTAAGCGCCTTGCGCATGTTGGTGATAGTGCTCAGGGCCTCGTGCCTCTCTAACCGATAGTGTTCGCATGCGTCCAGTGCAACGGTCACGTCGGTGTCGGTGCGATCGAGGTCGATGGATGTGCGGAGATGCTTGTGAGCGGTTCCTTCGGTCGGGTTGACGTCAAAGAGGGGAGAGAGCCTCCATCCCTGCCCGTCCCACAGAAAGCCGTGGTTTCTCATGTGGTCATCGGTGTTGCCAATGAGGCACGAGAAGGCGATCCTGCGCCAGAGCTCGCGAATGTCCTCTTCTGGATGCGATCCCCTCTCCTCGAGAAACTCAACGAGCTCGAGGTAGGAGTATTGACCTCCGTCATCGCCCTGCACGGCCGTGAGCCCGCTCATGTAGGGGATGCGATGGCCGTGCGCGCGGTCAAACCGGCTCACAAGCAACACGGCCTTGTCGTTTGGCCTTATAACCTCAGAGGCTGGCACTCGTATGTCGCACAAGGCTGCAAGGTCCAGCGCGACCTTCTCCCAGGCACAAATGTCATCGATGGTAGTCTCCTGGGCTTTGGGAAACTTAGCAATGAGGAGTTCGCCATTCGCGCCAATCACGGAGGCCTTGGGGCGTGCGCCGCCAAGACTAGATCCAGCTTTAAAGAGGTCGGTAACGTCAGCCTGTACGTCGCCCTCGAGCCTTTCGGAGTCCCGGAGAAGAGAGGGAATCCGGACAACCTTGGGGACTCCGTCGTCGCTAGGGCTGACGGGCTCGTCATTTACCCAAAACCGCAGGGCGCCTTGCCGTGCGACGTCACTTACACCAAGTAAGAAGTCCCGCTCGAGCAAGGCACGTTCTGTCTCATGGCTGGCACGGGCCCTATGGGTCTCCGCGCGAAGCATTAGGTTACGACCCCACCTGTCGGGCATGCAGTCACCAAAAGCGAGGAAGACGGGGCGGTTGCCAGAGTGGTGTTTGCCCGGCGTGAGGGGAAGGTCGGGAGAGAGCTCGATGGCGGTGTCGTTTTCGAGATACGTTGAGTCGTACTCAAACGTTGCCGATTCGATGCCTCGTCGTGCATGGCACCAGAGGGTGCCTGCCCGCACATCACGGCCATTCAGTTCTACTGTTACGCGAGCCATCATCTTAGTGCCTCACCCTCTGCGGCGTGTCATCATCGGCGCGAAGTCGACCGATGGGCGTGTTAAGTGGGTCGGTCGCCTGGACGACGCAGTCAAGCACACCCAGGATCCTAGCCACGCGAAGCAGGGTCTCCAATGAGCCCTGCCCCTCGTTGAGCAGTTTGGAAACGGTTGGGGCAGAGACGCCCGCGCGCTCGGCGAGCAGGTCGACGGTAATGCGCTGCTGGCGTCGGGCAAGGCTCAAGTTGGCCGCGATATCGCGCATGGCGCGCGAGACCTTGATGGGAGTAATGGTCCTCATGGCGGCTCCTTATCCCAACGATTGTTTATAGCTAAGAGGATAGCATAAAGGAATGTTTTGTTTATTTTAGAGGTATGGTCACAATGCCATCACGCGCCTCGCCAGACCGATAGTCCGTGGAACAGAGGGACAGCGTTGCTGTTACGCCGCTCTTTGGCGGAACAGGAACCTGCCCCTCTACTCCACGAGTGTATGGTTTCCCTGCCGACAAGAGCCTCCTAGCCTCTCGTCTGTAATGCCGCGACAACTCGCTCTATCGCCGAAAGTGAGAGTCTGCCGTAGTCGCCCTTGTTGACGAACGCGCTGAGGTTGGCGTGGTCGACCTCAGCGCACTTCGCGAGATCCCGCAGAGATATGCCCGCGTTCTCTACTTGGGCGGCTATGCGGTCTCGCACAGCGGCCTTGATTCGTATGAGCCTCGCTGGTCGGTTGAGCTTGGCGTGATAGTCCAGTAGTACCTTTTCGTAGCGCGCGGGCAGGAGGTCCCTCTTTTGCCAGCACTCGTCAAACGTCACGGCTCCGTCGAGTGTGTTGACCACCTGGCTCCATTCCACATAGAACGGCTGGTTGGACGCAAGTTCAAGCGCCTGTTCCGCCTTGCCCTTGCTCACCAGGTAAAATAGGCACGCTTCACGAGCATGTGATCTGCTCGTACACCGGTTGATGAGGACGGTAGGTCTGAGGGAGCGTTGCCCTGTCAGTTCCTGGGCATATCCCGCCAAGTGGCTTTCAAAGGTCATGGGCAGCCCCTCCCTGCGTGGTTCCGCGATACTTCCGACGGTAGTCCTTGTATCGATACGTAAGGCTCAGATATTCGATGTCCGACATGCATGAGGCTTGTGCCTCATCGGGGTCGTAAACGAGCGTATCAAGTAAGCCCCAGTCAATGAGTGACAACACTGCTTGACTCGTGATGTCCTCCATGTCGTGTCCGCGCGAGGCTCTGAGCTTCATGACAACAAGGTCTTCAAGGGAGGGGCGTAGCACGGTAATAGAACTGAGACCTAGTTCAATTTCCATCAGCCTATCCTCAAAGCCATAGGGCAAGCAGTCAAGAAAGACAGAGCAGCGGGTATTCATCTCCTCGAAGTCGCTCATGTGGCGGGCTATTGCCGTGTCAGCAACGATAACGTCAATGTCGTGCGTTGTGGTTCTGTCCGTTAGGCCTGCCAGCATGAAGGCTGCTCCACCGACGATCACCATTGAGACGGGCTCATGCTCATCTTCGGTTGCGTACACCATAAGGTCTAACTCTTGGAGCCTCAGAACAAGCTCGTGTGTAGGTAGGTATCGTTTCTCCATGTCACACCGCCTTTTTAGCATATATTACCACAGGCGGCTGACGCTTTGTGACACTGCTGGCCGATGCTTCGCCAGACCGATAATCGTGGAACAGAGGGACAGCGTTGCTGTTACGCCGCTCTTTGGCGGAACAGGAACCTGCC
>CAJOGH010000076.1 GCA_905233865.1 uncultured Atopobiaceae bacterium | reverse complement strand
AAGAGCGTCACGCTTGCCTGCCCCCAGACCTTCATGAACGTCTCTGGCGGACCCGTGGCCAAGCTCGCCGCCGCACGCCACCTCCCCCGCCGTCAGGTCATCGTGGTCCACGACGAGTTGGAGATCGTCGCCGGTCAGGTGGGCGTTCGCGTGGGCGGGGGCGCGGCAGGCCACAACGGCCTGCGCTCCATCACCAACAAGCTCGGAGGCGCCGACTTCGTGCGCGTTCGCGTGGGCATAGGACGGCCGCCCGGGCGCATGAGTCCCGCCGACTACGTGCTCCGCAAACTCAAGGGCGCACAGCTGGAAGAGTTCCAGCTTACCTGCATGAGCGCTGCCGACGCCGTCGAGGAGTGCGTCCGCGGCGGGATTGTTACCGCATGCCGCAAATACGGCTCTCCCACTCGCTCTACGCGCTAGACTGGTTAAAGTTTGTGCGCGCGGCCACGAGCCGCGCAAGCGAGAGAGGAGACATGCTAGATGTCGTATAAGATTCTGGAGAAGCACCAGCTCTCGGAGAAGGTCTTCGAGTTCCGCGTGCACGCTCCGAAGATGGCGCGCAGAGCGCAAGCCGGCCAGTTCCTCATGGTCCGTGCCGACGAGAAGGGTGAGCGCGTGCCGTTCACCTTTGCCAACTGGAACGCTGACGAGGGTTGGATCGAGTTCATCTTCATGGTGGTGGGCAAAACCACCATGCAGCTGTCCAAGCTGGAGGCTGGCGACGAGATCCTGGACGTGACCGGTCCCCTTGGCTGCCCCACCGAGATGAGCAAGGGCTCCTGGGCGGTCATCGGTGGCGGCGTCGGCCTGGCCATCGCCTTCCCGGTCGCCCGCATGCTCGTCGAGAGCGGTCACGAGGTCCACGCCATCATGGGCGCGCGCACCAAGGACCTGCTGCTGCTCGAGGAGCAGTTCCGCTCCATCCTGCCCGAGGACCACATCCACATCACCACCGATGACGGCTCCTACGGCGAGAAGGGCGTGGTCACCGCCCCGCTCGAGCGCCTGTGCCAGGACAAGGCCATCGACCAGGTCTTTGCTGTCGGTCCCGTGCCCATGATGAAGTTCAGCGCGCTCACGTGCCAGAAGTACGACATGCCCATCACGGCGTCGCTCAACCCCATCATGGTCGACGGCACCGGCATGTGCGGCTGCTGCCGCGTGACCGTGGGCGGGCAGACCAAGTTCGCCTGCGTCGACGGACCCGACTTTGACGCGACCCAGGTTGACTGGGACGACCTGCGCGCCCGCCAGGCCGCATACCGCACGGAAGAGGGCCAGGCCCTCAAGGCTTACGAGGAGGCGACCTGCGCATGCCACAGGTAAACGGTAAGTACGTTCCCAACCTCAAGGCCCCCCGCACGCCCTACAACGAGGAGGACGCCTGCGAGCGCGCCCGCGACTTCCGTCCCGTCGACAAGGGCTATACCAAGGAGATGGCGCTGGCCGAGGCCAACCGCTGCCTCAACTGCAAGAAGCCGCTCTGCGTCCAGGGCTGCCCCGTGAACATCCAGATCCCTCAGTTCATCGAGGCCATCCGCGACGAGGAGTTCGGCCGCGGCCTTGACATCATCCGCCAGGACTCCATGCTCCCCGCCATCTGCGGCCGCGTGTGCCCGCAGGAGAGCCAGTGCGAGGGCAAGTGCATCCTGGGCAAGAAGAGCGAGCCGGTGGCCATCGGCCAGCTCGAGCGCTTCCTGGGCGACCAGCCCGAGCTTGCCAGCAAGCCCGAGGTCGCAGCTCCCAATGGCAAGAAGGTCGCCGTCATCGGCTCCGGCCCCTCTGGCATCACCTGCGCCGGCGAGCTTGCCCGCAACGGCTTTGACGTCACCGTCTTTGAGGCATTCCCCACGGGCGGCGGCGTGCTGGTCTACGGCATCCCCGAGTTCCGCCTGCCCAAGGCCATCGTCAAGCGCGAGATCGACGGCCTGGCCGAGCTGGGCGTCAAGTTTGAGTACAACGCAGTCGTCGGCCGCATCACCGACGCCCAGGAGCTCTTTGACGAGGGCTTTGACGCGCTCTACATCGCAACGGGCGCCGGCCTTCCCAAGCTGCTCAACATCCCCGGCGAGAACCTGCCCAACGTCTTCTTTGCCAACGAGTACCTCACCCGCGTGAACCTCATGAAGGCGAACATGTTCCCCGAGTACGACACCCCCACCAAGCACGGCAAGAACGTCGTGGTCTTTGGCGGCGGCAACGTGGCCATGGACGCTGTCCGCACGGCCAAACGCCTGGGCGCGGAGAACGTCACCCTCGCCTACCGCCGCACGGAGGCCGAGATGCCCGCCCGTCTGGCCGAGGTGCACCACGCCAAGGAGGAGGGCATCAAGATCATGGAGCTCGTCTCGCCGCTGGAGTTCCTGGCCGGCGAGGACGGCAGCGTGGCTGCCATCCGCGTGCAGCACATGGAGCTCGGCGAGCCCGACGAGAGCGGCCGCAGGCGCCCCGTGCCCATCGAGGGCGAGATCGAGGACATCCCCTGCGACGTTGCCATCAGCGCCATTGGCACCAACGCCAACCCGTTCGCGTCCATGATTGGCGACATCAAGCTCAACAAGTGGGGCTACATCGAGGCCGACGAGGAGGGCCGCACCTCCGACCCGCGCATCTGGTCCGGCGGTGACATCGTCACCGGCGCCGCCACGGTCATCCTGGCCATGGGCGCTGGCAAGGCGGCTGCCGCGAGCATGACGCGCGAGCTCACCAAGTAGCCTAGCTCAGCACAGAACAGGAGAACGTCATGAAGGCACTCAACATCATCATGGGTATCCTCACGATCATCGCGGGATGCGTGTGCATCTGGTACCCGTTCGGCTCGTCTATCGTCTACGGCTACGTGACCGCCGTTATCATCGGCCTCATGGGCATCATGACCATCGTCGGCTACGTGATGGCGCGCTCCGCAGGCGGTGCGTCGGGCCTCGTCGGCATCGACGGCACGCTCGCCCTCGTGGTCGGCATCCTTGGCGTCGTGTTCATGGTCCTCAACATGGCCGTCCCCGGCTTCACCTATGGCGTGGAGCATCTTGCCGCTGTCATCATGATGGCCTACCTGCTCGTCAACGGTATCGTCGTCATCGTTCAGGCCGTGTCGTTCTCGTCCGTCATTGGCATCGGCATGACCATCGCGCAGGTGCTCCTGGGCGTCCTGGAGATCATCGCCGCCTTCTACGGCTTTTTGGCCCCCGCCGCCGTTCTCGCGGCCTTTGGCCTCTATCTGGGCTTCTGCCTCATCTTTAGCGGCTGCACCCGCATCGCCCTGGGTGTGGCAATCAAGTCCTAGCGTCTGAGACACAAGACAGGGCCCCTGCCCACAGATGGCATATTTCGTGCTTATCTGTGCGAGCAGGGGCCCTTAGCTCTATCTAGGCACCCTTATCGTGCTATGCTTTGCGCGTTGCTAAAACGGCGTGCAATGGTTGCGCGCCTGAGAAAAGGAGTATTCATGAGCGACTTCGTTCCCGCGTCCCAGGTCTTCCTTGACAACCCCGCTACCACCGTTGACGAGGCCCTCCAGTTCATCGCTGCCAAGGGCGTCGAGCTGGGCATCAGCGATTCCGTCGACGACCTGCTGGCGGCCTTTAAGGCGCGTGAGGCCGAGGGCACCACGGGCATGCAGGGCGGCTTTGCCATCCCCCACGCCAAGAGCTCCTCTGTGAACAAGGCCGCCGTCATCGTGGTCAAGTTTGCCAACGAGATCGACTGGCAGGCCCTGGACGGTTCGCCCGTCAAGGTCGCCATCGCCCTGCTCGTTCCCGACGGCGAGGCTGGCACCACTCACCTCAAGCTCCTCTCCAAGGTGGCCATGATGCTCGTCGACGCCAGCTTCTGCGAGAATGTCCTCGCCTCCTCCGACGCCGCCCAGATCGCCGGTCTCATCAACGCCGGCCTGGACGACTAAGTCAAGGCACATATCACCTTGCGAACGGCCTCGCGTCAGCGGGGCCGTTCGTTTTACCAAACTCCAATACAGAGGGCGAGCTGTTAACGTGACTCGCAAACGGGTAAAGTGGGAGCAGTGTGACAACGAGCTGGCTCTTATCGACAAAAGGAGACGAGGTATGGCTACACTCAACGCGGGCATCACGCGCGAGCGCGCGCACGAGCTTCTGTGCGAGCACAACAAGGACGAGTTCCACATCGAGCACGGCGAGACCCTCGAGGGCATCATGCGCTACTTCGCGCGTGAGTACGACCCCGAGAACGAGGAGTTCTGGGGCATCGCGGGCCTCCTGCACGACCTAGACTGGGAGGAGCACGACGACGAGCCTCAGAAGCACACCGTCTATGCTGGTGAGATCCTGGAGGCCGAGGGCGCCTCTCCCGAGCTGATCCGCGCCATCCAGTCTCACAACTCCGACTTCAACGATGAGCTTCCCGCGCCCGAGCACACGATGGAGAAGATCCTCTTTGCCACCGATGAACTGTCGGGCCTCATCCAGGCCGCGGTCCTCATGCGCCCGTCCAAGTCGGTCATGGACTTTACCGTCAAGTCGCTCAAGAAGAAGTTCAAGACCAAGAGCTTTGCCGCCGGCTGCGACCGCGATGTCATCACGAAGGGCGCTGAGATGCTCGGCTGGGAGCTGCCTGAGCTCTTCCAGCGCACCATCGAGGCCATGCAGTCCTTTGCGCCGGACCGCGACACCTTCGAGGCGTAAAGGCTCTCTCACAGGCAAGACCCAAGCAGACCCTAGTGGCGGCCGTACTTTCTCTTGGCCTCCGCTAGGGTCTTCTCGCGCTCCGTGATGCGCAGGCTAGCGGCGCGAATGGCACTGGCGCCCAGAGCGAGCACGGCCACCAGCCCCAGCCAGAAGCCCAGAAGCAGCGTGACGTCCGTGCTGGACGCGCTCGTGGAGTAGCCGCTCCCCCAAGGGTTGGCCATCATGTTCATGATGCTCATCATGGACTCCTGGCCAGAGGCAGCCAGCTGCTTTGCGGCCGCCTCGAACTGCGAGGGAATGGAGCCCACGAGGGCCAGGTCCACGATCATGACGGCGGCCGTGACCCACGAGACGATCTTGGCCACGCGCATCTTGCGGCGGATGGCGC
>CAJOGH010000075.1 GCA_905233865.1 uncultured Atopobiaceae bacterium | reverse complement strand
TTCCTGGGCAAACGTTGCGCGACACCCAGACTTGGCCCGTCTTGGCACTGCAAAAAGTTGCAAAACATGTATGGGTCCCGAATGAATGGAAGATGCCCGTCGGCAAAGCGCCGGCGGGCATCGAAGTTAAACGGGGTGCGAACCAGCAAACGGAATCGCGTACCCTGCCTTAACGTGCTACTGCTGGGCGGCCTCGCCGGTAGTGGCCTCGGGCGTGGCGGCAGTGGAGGTGTCAGCGACGGGCGAGGTCGTGGAGTCGAGGGCCGTGGGCGTAGCCGTCACGGCATCGGCGCTGGAGCGCTCGAACTCCAGGGTGGTCTTGTTGTCGGCCGACTGGATCTTGAGCGCGTCACCCTCAATCGTGGCGGTGCCGTCCTTGATCATGGAGGTGTCGTCGATGCTGATGGTGGCCTTGTCACCGTCGACCTTGTACGTGCCCTGGGTGGCCTCGCCAAACAGCGTGAGGACAAAGCTGCCGTCCTGCTTGAACTCGGTGAAGATGGTCATGCCGTTCTTCTCCAGGGCATCCATGGACTCCTTGGGAACGGTCTCGCCGTTGTTGACCATGCCCTTGAGCTTCCAGACGCCGACGAAGTTCTTGCCGGCGGGCGAGCATCCGGCCGCAAAGAAGCTGACGGCGAGGGCGACAACGAGGATGATTGCCATGAGGGTTGTACGATTGCGCTGCATTTGTGCCTCCTTTTATAGCTCGTTCTAATGTTGCATTATGGCTGAAAGCGCGCAGATGTTCCAGTACCTCTTTTGTCTTTACTAGTTCTCCTGAACGTTGCCCGACATCAGGCGCTCGTACATGCCCTTGTTTGCGGCGAGCTCCACGGAGTCGTCGAGCGGCTCCAGGCTGGCGTTACAGTAGCGACGCTCCAGGGCACGGGCCAGCAGGAAGTCGGCGACGCCGGGGTTCTTGGGAAGCAGCGGGCCATGGATGTACGTGCCCACAACGTTCTTGTACAGGCAGCCCTCCTGACCAGTCTGACCATCGTTGCCGTTGCCGTACAGCACGCGGCCCAGCGGCTTGACGTCCGCGCCCAGATGCGTGCGGCCGCCGTGGTTCTCGTAGCCCACGATGGGGTGCTCGCAGACGGGCGACTCGATGGCGATGTTGGAGATCAGGCGGGTAGGGCCGCGGTCGGTGTATAGGTCCACCAGACCCAGGCCCTCAAGCTTGGTCTCCCCCATCGTGTAGGAGTGGCCCAGCAGCTGGTAGCCACCACAGACGGCCAGAAGCGCGCCGCCGTCCTCCACAAAGGAGGTGAGCTCGGAGCGCTGGCGCAGGAGCTTCTCGCAGACGATGGCCTGTTCGCGGTCGGAGCCGCCGCCGATGAAGACGAGGTCGGCGTCGGCAAAGGAGGGCGTGTCGTCAACGTGCACCTCGCGCACGTTCGCCTCCAGGCCGCGCCACTCAAGGCGCCGGCGCAGGACCAGGATGTTACCCGAGTCGCCATAGAGGTTGAGCAGCTCGGGATACAGGTGGACGATGGTCAGGCTCTTGCTGCTCACGCGCGCTCCCCTATCTTTTCCAGCTCGGCCTTGGCGGGCCAGAGCGCGGAGTAGTTGGTCAGGACATACAGAGGCACGTCAGGGTCCACGCTGGCCATGCGGCCCAGGACCTCGCTCACGGAGTGGGCGGGACGCGCATCCAGGCCGGCGTACTTGCACCGCACGGCCACGTCGCCCGCGCGCGAGCCACCGGCGTACACCACGAGGCTCTTCTCGCTATTGAGGCGCTCGTAGTCAACGTCCCAGATCCAGGAAATGTCGTGACCGTCGTTGGCGTTGTCGTTGATGACGAAGAATGCGTGCTTGGGACGGTCGTCGGCCTGCAGCAGCGAGATGTTCTGGTTAAAGCCCGTGGGGTTCTTGGCCAGGTTGAGGATGACGTCGCGGCCTCCCGCGCGGAAGTGCTGCAGACGGCCGTTCTTGGGGTCGTAGGCGTCGATGGCGCGCTGGAACTGCTCGGGCGTCGTGCCGGCAAGCAGCGACCCCACGAAGGCGGCCATGAGGTTGTAGACCATGTACACGCCGCCAAAGAATGCCTTGACCTGCACCGACTCAGGGAGAGAAGAGCCTGTGACCTGGAAGGCCACGCCCTCGCGGGAGACAGTCACACCCGTGGCTGCGTAGTCGAGCGATGCGCGCTCGAAGTCGCCGTTGGGGCAGCGGAAGGCGCCCAGCTGCGCGTAGGCGCGATAGTCGTAGTCAAGCTCGGCACCGCAGACCTGGCAGAAGCGCGCCTCGGGCACGCGGTCGGGCTCAAGCCCCAGATCCTCGCCGATGCCAAAGCTGAGCACGCGGGTGCCGGCCTGGGCGGCGCGTCGGGCGATGCCGGCGCACAGGGGGTCGTCGGCGCAGACCACGAGCGTTGTAGTGGGAGACGCAGCAAGGGCGTTGACGATCGTGTCCTGCACGTGGTCGATCTCGCCCGCGCGGTCGAGCTGGTCGCGGAAGAGGTTCAGAAGCACCAGGAAGGTGGGCTTGAGCTGCGGAAGGATGTGCTTGCAGGAGAGCTCGTCGGCCTCCATGACGGCCCAGTCGGCAGACGTGCCGGGAAGCATGGCAGCGACCACGCCCGCGAGCATGTTGGCGCCGGCGCGATTGCACAGGACGCTCTGGCCGGACGCCTCGACGGCGGCAGCGAGCATGTTGTTCGTGGTGGTCTTGCCGTTGGTGCCGCAGACCACGATGGAGCCCTTGGTTGCCTTGGGCGCCAGCTCGCGCAGGAGCTGCGGGTCAAGGCTCAGCGCGACGCGGCCCGGGAGCTGCGAAGCGTTGCGGCGGGCGTTCTTGAGGCCCCACGCGGACGCCCTGCCCGCCATGAGCGCCAGCTGCGAGCGAAGGCTCACTTGTCCTCCCCGTCCTCGGCGTCGTCGTCCTGGTCGCGACCGGCGGCGTCGAGCTCCTCGGGGGTGAGGACGTCCTCGATGCGCAGGTTCACGCCCGCGACCTCGAGGCCCGTCATGCCCGCGACCTGGTCGACGACCACGCGCTTGACGTCCTCGAAGATCTGCGGGGCATAGGCGCCGTACTCGATCATCACGGCGACGTTCACGCGCACGGCGCTCTCGGGCGTGACCTCGACAGAGACGCCCTTGGTCAGGCTGCGGGCGCCAAAGGTCTCCTGGACGCGGTTGACCCAGCCGCCCTTCATGCCGCAGACGCCGGGCACGTCGCGGACGGCCACCGCCACGATCTTCTCGATGACGCCGTTGGAGAAGGTCAGCGAGTCCTCGGAATCGTAGTCGTCGTCATAGGCGAGCTCGGTCGTCTCGTCGACGACCTCCTGCTCCTCCTCGACTGTCTTGTTGGTCTGGTCGGCCATGGGGAATCCCTTCCTAGCGGTCGTTAGAGAACAGGTGACGGAGTGCGTTGATGATCTTGGGGTCGCCATCGATCTGCTGGCCGATGGCTACGCCAATCAGGACCAGGATGGCCACGAAGATGGTCTGAAAGAAGCCGATGGCAAAGATGAACACGGCAATGAGGAAGCCGATGACGCCAAACACGAAGGCGTTCTCGTGACCAGGGAAGGTGCGCCTCACCCAGTCGCTGGCGCGCTCGAAGACGCCAGGCTCGTCTGGATACTCATAGGTGGGCTCCTCGACGGGCTGATCTGTGCTCTTATCGGCCTTGCCGTCCTTGCCCTGGCCGTCAATACGCGGCGTCGGGGACTTGGTGTCGCTCATGGTCTACTCCTCCCTTTCCTGCGCGGGAGTGGCAGATGCGGTGTTGGCGGCATCGCCAGGTGTGACGGTGACGGTGATGTCGGAGGCGGAGCCAGTCGTGGTAGCGGTGTCGTCGGCGGACGAGGCGGGCTCGTCGTCGTACTCGATCTCCATCTGGTCAAAGTCGGACACGCGATCGGGCTCGGCGAACTCGAGGCTCACCTGGTTGAGCTTGTCGCCCACGAGCATGGCGAGGTCCTCGGTCAGTTGGTTGTGGAGCACCTCGCCCGCGGCGATGGCGTCGATGGAAAAGGCCGGGGTCACGCGCACGAAGACGTCGACTGCATCGCGGCGCAGGCGGACGTCGACCTTGGAGGCGGTGCAGGCACCAGTGGCCTCGACGATGTGCGCGGCCTGGGCGGCGATCGCGGCGCGCGACACGGTGATCTTGCCGCCGTCGTGGGTGTTGACCACGATGGAGTCGCGCTTGGGCGGCGCGAGGATGGCACGGAAGAGAATGACGAGGAGGCCCAAGGCGAGCACACCCGCCAGGGCCTCCGTCGTGTAGTAGTACCAGTCTATGGCAAGGAGCGCGGTGGCCTCGCGGGTCCACGGCCCAAACCAGGGCAGGACCAGGGCGGCCAGGCCGGCACCTCCCAGCAGCACAAAGAGTATCAGGCAAAAGCGCTTGAACCCGCCCATCACGTCTCCTTTACGGTACAGCGTATCCACTTCCGTCTAGGATACCCTTTGCTAGCTCATGTGACAAAGGGCGGCGGGTGCGGGTGTGCCCTACTCCTCGGCCAGGGCCTCCGCGATCTCGTCGGTAATGTCCATGGTCGAGTAGACGTTCTGGACGTCATCGAGCTCGTCGAGGCGGTCGATGAGGCGCTGGACCTTCTTGGCGTCGGCGACGCTCACGGCCGTGGGAGTGGTGGGGAGCATGGTGAGCTCGGAACCCTTGACCTCGATGCCCTGGGCCTCGATGGCCTTCTGGACGTTCTGCATCTGGTCGTAGGCGGTGTAGACGATCCACTGCTCGCCGGCATCCTCGATGTCCTCGCCGTCGGCCTCGAGGACGACCATCTCGAACTCCTCCTGGTCCACGGCGTTCTCGCGGTCGGCGACCTTCTTGTCGTCGGACTTGATGACCTTCTCGACGGCGATGGAGCCCTTGCGCTCAAACTGGAACGCGACGGAGCCGGAGGTGCCCAGGTTGCCGCCAGCGTGGGTGAAGGCGGAGCGGACGTCGGCGGCGGTGCGGTTGCGGTTGTCGGTCAGGCACTCGACGTAGAGGGCCACGCCAGCGGGACCATAGCCCTCGTAGGTGACGTTCTCGTACACAGCGGCGTCGGCGCCAGTGCCAAAGGCCTTGTCGATGGCGGCCTTGATCTTGGCGTTGGGCATGGAGACCATGCGGGCACGCTGGATGGCGGAGGCCAGGGTGGCGTTGTTGTCCGGGTTGGGGTCGCCGCCCATCTTGGCAGCAACGGTGATGTTGCGCGAGAGCTTGGAGAACAGCGACGAACGCTTGGCGTCGATGGCTGCCTTCTTGTGCTTGGTGGTTGCCCACTTAGAGTGTCCGGACATCGTCTCTCCTTCTTGCTTTGTGGCGGCCTGCGCGCCGCGCGTACGTTCGGGGTGCATGCGCACAGCGAACAATATTACCTTGGCATCAGCCTTGGGGCAACACCTGCAAGGAGATAACAGAATAGGAGCTGAGCACGCGGCGGCTGGGTCGCTCTTGCGTTTCTGTTCCTCATTGGCCCTTCCGGCGGCGGCATAGCGGCGCCTCGCCCGCGTTTGCCCAGATAGCATTTGCCATTTGACCCTCATGGGCGAGCCAAGAGGGCCAATTGGGAACCAAAACGCATTTGACTAGTCGAGGAAGTAGGCGTCAGTTGCCATCGGGGCCCGAGGAAGGGCCGCCAGAACTGTTGTGCGCGATGCCGCCAAGTATCACCAGAGGGAACAATAAGAATCCGGCAACCGCGCCCGCAACGCCACCAGCCGTCTCCGCTGCCGCCTTCTTTAGGTTGAACGGCGGGTGGAGGATGGGTTGTGCCGGCTCGAAGGGCTTGTCAACCAAGAGGAGCGAGATGTCATTGGCCCACCCTGCAGCTATCTTCCCCGTGGCAAAGTTAATGACGCGCACCTCGCCATCAAACGTGATCATCAGGCGCGAGAACTCCTCATGGGCGTCAAGGGCCATCTTGGGCACACCGTCATGAATCTCCACCTTGTCAAGTGGGAGGCACACGTCTCCGTTCTTGCGCATCTTGTTGAACATGCCCCTGTGGATGACCCTGATGTTCTTGTTGGTCAAACACATCTGGCTCTTGTTTGAGAGCGAGGCGCCCTCGATGTAGCCCCACTCGCGCGAGCGCACGATGTGCTCGCCCCTATCAAGCAGGAAGTCGCCCTCCATGTGCGTCGCGGGCTCTGGCTCTGGCTCCGGCTCCGGCGGCGGGGCTACTTCCTTTGCGGGATGCGGCTCGAATAATGACCATGATCCTGGCGCAGCTGAAGGCTGCTCGCAGCGTGACGGCAACTCGCTCGGATCTAAGTCGAGGACTTGGGGCGCGACCACCTTTGTGGCGGCCTCGGGATCAGACGAGAGCGTGACGGGGGTTCCGCGCGTATGCTTAGGCACATACTGCGCGTCGGGCGCGACATCGCGAATGACTATAACGGGCCTGCCCTCGACATCGGGAGGCTGGACCGTCACGCGCTGCCTTGCAGGCTCGCGCGGCGGCATGCCCGAAGGACGCGGAGGTCGCTTACCAGCCTTGCCGCCAGCCCCTGAGTTCACATGCCGACCTGTCATGACCGACTCCCGTCACTACGAATGCAACGACGAACCTGAACGTATTCCAATTATGGCACATAGGAGGGGACTGTAATTAGCCGCGTGTATACCGACACTGCATTTTGGTTCCCCATTGGCCCTTTGGTCGGCGGCAGACCGAGTTTCCGTCCGAGTTAGCCCAGATAGTATTTGCCATTTGGCCCTCATGGACGAGCCATGAGGGCCAATTGGGAACCAAAACGCAAGAGCACAGAGGCACGACACACAGAACTGCCCCCCGCGCTCTGTTTGCTAGACGGACAGGCCGTACCAGGAGATTCCCTCATAGCGCCAACCAAGCGCCACAAGAGTGTCGCGCTCCGTGGTGCTCTTCGTGTAGTGGTGCGTGCCGGTCGTGGCATTGGGGTTGTACAGGCGGTGCAGCGCCACGCCGCTCGACGAGGCCGAGTGCCAGCTCACACCCTCGTACGTCCACCCCGCGGCAACGAGGGCGTCGCGCTCGGTAGCGCTCGTGGTGTAGTGGTGGTCACCCGCGTACGAGTTGTACAGGCGATAGACGTTCGTGCCGGTCGTGGGCGCCGTCCAGGCAGTTCCCTCGTAGGTCCAACCCGCCGCCACGAGGGCAAAGCGCTCGGCGACGCTCGCAGTGTAGAAGTGCTCGCCCGAGTTGGGGTTGTAGAGCCTATACATCGTCTGCCGCGCATACGAGCCAGTCAGGTCATTGGAAAGCGATCCACTGGTCGAGCCCGTGCTGGCGCCCGTGCCCGTGCCCGTGCCCGTGCCCGTACCAGTCCCCGTTCCCGTGCCGCCGGGCTGCGCGGGCGTCGTGGAACCCGTCGAAGAGCTCCCGGTGGCAAGGCTTGCCGTGGCCACGCTCGAACCGTTGACCTTGAGGGTGTAGGTGCCGCTCGCCAGGTTAGAGCCAGCCAGCATGACCCAGGTGGCAGAGCGCGGGGAGACACCGTCAATCACCGTGGCTCCGCTGGGGCCCACGACCGCAACGGTCGAGTTCGCCGCGATGTTGACCGACGAGCCCGACGATCCGCCGCCCGGCCTGCCAAACGCCTGAGACGTGAGGCTGTCGTCAGCCGACGCATCGTCAGACATGCGCCACATGCCACCGCCAGGGCCGCCCACGCCACCCGAGGTGCCAAACACGACGTAGGAGCCGCGCGTGGGCACAACGGCCATGTCAGCGGTGCCCACGCCCAAGAGCGTGCCGCCCGTAACGACAAAGGTGTCCGAGCTCTTGTCGCCCGCGTCAAAGACGCCGTTGCCGCCCGAGCTCGAGCCAAAGACGCGCGTCGTGCCGCCCGTCACCGTGATGTCACCGTTGGAGTCCAGGCCGTCGCCCTGCGCGTTCACGTACAGGTCGCCGCCTGCGATGTTGAGCTGGAAGTCATAGGCCGAGCTGGAAGAGCCCAGGTCCTTGTTGGCAGCGTTCACGCCGTCGTCGCTCG
>CAJOGH010000074.1 GCA_905233865.1 uncultured Atopobiaceae bacterium | reverse complement strand
GACACAGGATGCACACCTGACCGCCGGGCACGACTGAGCCGGCACCCGCGTCTATGGCAAGGCGGTCTGCAACTCCGCCGCTCTTGTCGCCCGCGCCTACGCGCATCATCACGCAGAGCTCGTCGTTTACGACAGAGGGCTCGTCAAAGACATCGGCAAACTGCTCGACCACGATGGTGGGAGTGTGGCCGGCCACCACGACGGGCCCCTTGCCGTCCTCCCCCACCAGGCCGGTGGGCGCGCCCCAGAACTCCTCGCGAATCCACAGCAGGTCGTCGGGGTCCTGGGCGGACAGAAGCGCATCGCAGGTGTCGGCGTCCCACACGGGCGGCTCGTCCAAGCCCTCCAGGAACGTGCGCGTCACGGACGGGCGGATGCCCGCGTGCACGAGCAGGTACGGGCGGTCGTCAACAAGCGTGTGGGCAAAGAGCGGAAGGTGGGCGGCCCAGTCGACAAGCTCATCGCGCTCGTCGTCCTCCAGCCCCTTGAGCGACTCGATGGTGCGCGCTCCCCCGTTCATGCCCCAGGTGAACTGCTGGTACTGGTCATCGGAGTTGCGCAAGGACTCGACCATCATCTCCTCGTGGTTGCCGCGAAGGCAGACCATGTTGGGCATGTCGTGGCACAGGCGCAGCACCTCGGCGGAGTGACGGCCGCGGTCGACCATGTCGCCCAGCATGTAGATGACGTCGTCGTCGGACGGCGAGATCCTGCTGAGCGCGCGGTCAAGCGGCGCAAACCTACCGTGAACATCGGAAAAGACGTACGTTGCCACGCGGCCTCCTCTCATGCCTCAATAGGGTACCACGGAGCGGGGCAAAGCTACTAAGGCAAACCCGTTAGCGGCAGCCAGCCGCCAAGCACCCGCGTCCCCGGCACACGCCGCGTCACCTAACGGCGCACCCGCGACACGCGCTCGCGCCACACGCGCAGCTGCCAGCCGCCCACACCGGCCTCTACCACGCGACCCTCGCCGCGCGCCCGGCGGCCCGCACGCCCGCTCGGACACGAGTTGACGATGTCCACGACCTGGCGCATCGTGGCCTGCACCCGGTCGCGCTTGAGCCGGCACTCCCACACGACAATGACCGTCCAGCCGTCCGCCACCAGGTCAGCACGGTTGCGGGCGTCGCGCTCCTTGTTGCGCGCAAACTTGGCGTTCCAAAAGTCCGCGTGCGTCTTGGGGTCCGGCAGGTCGCAGTGCGGGCAGCGATGCCAGTAGCACCCGTGCACGAAGATGGCCACGCGACGGCCCGGAAAGCAGATGTCAGGCTTGCCGGCCGCGGCCTTCCAGTGCAGCCGATAGCCCGTGAGCCCCGCCTCGCGTAAGCCCGCGCGCACGAGCTTCTCGGGCTTGGTGTTCTTTGACTTGTTCGCCTGCATCACGTGGCGCGTGGCCACGTTGGACGCAGCGGGCGCGCTCACGGTCATGGGTCCTCTTTGCGTAGCGGTTGTGGGACACACATTGTAGCCAAACAAAAGCGGGCCGGCCCCTCTTGGAGCCGACCCGCACATTGGGACGATAAGAGCCTCGTGCTAGGACGTCTTTCCCGCATAGCGGTTGAACGACAAGCGCCCAAGCACGAGCACGAGAGCAACCCATGCCAAGGACGCGGCAATGGCGATAACCCACGCGACCGTGTCAGATCCAATGAGCGTCAGGTCCGCAAGGCGCATCGTCACGGCATTGGGCATGTAGTGAGTCGCCTCAGAAAGAGCGCCGCCAATCGTAGGGATGCCCGAGGCCATGGGCATGACAAGCGGCACGACAATGTCGATGAGGAAGTAGATGACCACGGCAAAGGCACCGCGGCGCACGAGGGTGGCAACACCAAAGACGATCAGGCCATACAGGCTGACCGAGCACGAGCACAAAAGCACGCTCAGCAGCGCCTGTCCAAGGCCGCCCATGGAGCCCATGAACACAATCGCGAGGATGATGCCAGGAACGAACATCTGAAGGAAGCCCATGATGCCCCACACGGCAACGCGCGCGCCAAGCAGGCGACCGCGGTTGGGAACCAGCACCAGCGTGGCCGCAGCCGCGCCGTTCGAGTAGTCATGCGCCGACGTGATTGCCGTGAAGATGCAAAAGAGGAAGCAGATGAGACCGTAGGGAAGCCCCAGGCTCGTCAGCCCCGATGGTGCGGTCACGGCTATCTCCTCGCTTGCGTTTGCAGCGGCAAACTGTGCCAACGCGACAAAGCCGAACGAAAGCAGGAGCGCAGCGACGGCAAAGATGCCCATGGCAACGAGCGTGCTCGTGCGCAGCGCGATGCGACGGAACTCAGCGCCAAACACCATGCCAAATGTCTGCTTATTCATTGCTAGCCCCCTTCTCCTCCTGGGCCGCCGTGCTCATGAAGACGTCCTCGAGCGAGCTGTTCGCCGTGACGAGCGAGTCGACAAGGATGCCGGCATCGTAGGCCATCTTGCCAGCATCGCGTGCGGTAATGCCCGAGACGCTGACGTTGACGCCGTCACGCTTGGCCGCCACACCGTGCTGCGCAAACACCTTCATCAGGGCGACGTCATCGCTGGTGTGGATAAGAACTCGCTTGTCCCCACCGGCCTCCAGGTCGCCCATCGCGCCCTGCGCCACGATGTGGCCGTGGTCGAGCATGACCACGCGGTCGGCGACGAGCTCCAGCTCGGACAGCAGGTGCGAGGAAAGCAGTACAGCCTTGCCCTTGTCGGCCTGAGCGCGCAGCACCCCGCGCAGCCACTGGACGCCCATAGGATCAAGGCCATTGACCGGCTCGTCAAGCATGAGGGTTGTCGGATCGGCAACGAGCGCGGCCGCAAGGCCCACGCGCTGCTTCATGCCCAGCGAGTAGGACGCAATGGTCTTCCTGCCCGCGCCACCGAGCTCGACGGAGTCAAGGAGTCGATCGACTGCCGAGACGTCAACGCCAGCGACCCGGCACGCATAAGCCAGATAGTCCTGGCCAGTCATCGTCATAGGCAGGTACTCGTTTCCAAGGTAGATGCCCATCTCGGCGCTGGGGCATGCGGCCTCGCGGAAGGGCCTGCCGTTGACCAGCGCGGTTCCGGAGTCAGCGCCCTCCATGCAGGCGACGATGCGCATGGTCGTGGACTTGCCCGCACCGTTGGGGCCAACGAAGCCCGTGATGCAACCGTCCTGTGCGGTAAAGGTGACGTCACTCAGCACCTCCTTGCCGCCATACGACTTCTTAAGATGCTCGATCTGAATCATCGCTTCATCCCTCCTTACGCGTGGCAGGCGGCAATACTGCACCCCTCCACCTGCAAATTGCTTGACAATTGATTATACGAATGAGCGCAGATACCGTCCTAGGCAAGTGGATGAGCGGTTGAGACAAACGGGCGACGGAACCTCGTGGAGAGGAAGCCGTGCACGTTTTGCAACTTTTTGCAGTGCGCAAGCGGCGAACAACAATGCAGAGCGCTGCATTTCCCCAGGATTAGTCTTCAAACTACTGCCCTATAGCCCGAAACGGAGGGGCAAATAGTTGCAAAACGTGCAAGCGCGCCCAAACTAAGGCCCTCAGCCGTGACAAAGCTGTCCAAAGCCACAGCGCGCCCTCCCCTATGGGCTATTCTTAATCCATAGACCGCACTACCCTTGCATCAATACGACGAATGAGAGGGTCGCGATGAACCCAGCAATGCCCGGACTGCCCAAGAAGCTGGCGCCGACGATGATCGTCGAGATCCTGCGCGAGTGCACCGACGAGACGCACCACATGACCCAGCAGGAGATTCGTGAGGCGCTGCTGTCGCGCTACGAGATGTCTATGGACCGCAAGGCCGTCAAGCGCAACCTGGACAGCCTCATAGACATGGGCTTTCCCATCGAGTTCTCGCAGGCCAAGCGCATGATGCCCGACCCCAAGACCGGTAAGGTGCACGAGAGCGTCAAGACGTCGGACTACTGGTACGTGCACGACTTCACCGACGCGGAGCTGCGCCTGCTCATCGACGGCCTGCTGTTTTCCAACCACATTCCCCACAGTCAGCGCCTCGACCTCATAGACAAGCTGGCGGCGCAGTCCAGCAAGTACTTTGCCCCGCACGTGCGACATGTGCACACCGCGCCCAGCAACCTCCCCTACAACCCCGAGCTGTTCCTGACCATCGAGCAGCTCGACGAGGCCATCGAGTGCGGTCACAAGGTCGCGTTTGCCTATCTGGAGTACGGAACCGACGGTCGCCTGACGCCCAAGCTCGGCGAGGACGGCGCGCCGCGCGAGTACGTGGTGAGCCCGTACCAGATGGCAGCCAGAGAGGGCAAGTACTACCTGATCTGCAACTACGACCCCTACGATGACGTGTCCAACTACCGTGTGGACCGCATGGCAGGCGTGCGCATAACGGACGAGCCGGTGCGTCCCTTCAAGACGCTCGAAGGTGCCGGGCAGGGCGGCTTTGACCTGGCGACCTACATGGCCGAGCACATCTACATGTACTCGTCCGACAACTCATGGTGCACGTTCCGCGTCACGCGGCCCATGGTCAGCGACGTCATCGACATGTTCGGCCACGACGTCACTTTCTCGGACGCAACCGACGACCACGTGACCGTGACCGCGCGCGTGAATGAGCGGGCCATGTGGCAGTTTGCCAAGAACTTCGCCCCCGACGTGCTGATTCTCTCACCACAGCGCCTGGCCGACCAGGTCCGCGACGAGGCGGCCCGCACGCTTGCGGCCTACGAGGACGTGCGCGGGTAGGCGCGCCCTCTCCCACCCGGCCAAAACCGCTCAATACTTCAAGCCTGTTCGTATATACGGACAGACCCGAAGTATTGAGCGGTTTCCCGCCCAGACCTCCAGCCGTCCCGGCGACCAATGCGTCAAATCTGCCCCATGGCTCTCCCTATAGTGGCCTTAACCAGCACCACAAGGGAGGAGCAGTCATGCACATCAAGGACAGAAAGAAGCTCTTTGAGTTCGTCTACACCCAAGCCATAGGCAGAGCCACCAACCAAGCCGTGTACACAGGTGTGTCCACTCAAGCGTTGCTGGGCAAGGAAAGCCCGGACGAGCACATTGACAGCGGTCGTCTAGCCGCCTTGGCCATGCATGAGGTCAAATCCTACGTCAACGCCCTGTTCGATTACGACGGCTTTGCAACCCAGGAGGCCCACGACAAGGCGCATGAGCACAT
>CAJOGH010000073.1 GCA_905233865.1 uncultured Atopobiaceae bacterium | reverse complement strand
AAAAGAGGCCAGAGGATTAACCCTCTGGCCTCGTCAGTTCTGGTCGGGTGGACTGGATTCGAACCAGCGACCCCTTGACCCCCAGTCAAGTGCGCTACCAAGCTGCGCCACCACCCGGAACGTCTGCGCTCGCGCGCAGCGATATGTAATTTAACACTCATCACACCGCTGCACAAGGACAATTTTCCGTTGTGGGGATTACGTCAAACGATGCGCACGAAACTTATCCCCACCTGCCCCTTGTTCGGTTTTGATTATCACCGGATTCTGTACCCACTTTGCGATTTAAGTGCATTTCGAGCAGCCGTGCGAGGCGCTCACGGGCAATCGCACAACACGCTGTCGACAAAACCCCAGGAAAGCAGCGGCCGCACTAGGCTCAGGAGCTCTCGAGGCCGTCACAGACGCCCAAGGAACGCACTTAAATCGCAATCACGGTACACTTTTTGCCCACCAGCCAGACCAAGCGGCCGACAAGAGCCTATCGCAGCCAAGCTAATCCCCGCGTCGATTCTGTCCCCCTCTCGCGTATACTGTATACGAACAGATGTTCGTAGACCAACGACGACACAGGAGAGGGGAGAGGTGTGCGCGAGCGAGCCGTCCTGCACGTGGACATGAACTGCTTCTACGCCAGCGTGGAGATGGCGGAGCGCCCCGAGCTGAGGGGCAAGCCCGTCATCGTGGGCGGCGACGAGGAGGCGCGTCACGGGATCGTGCTCACGGCAAGCTACCCGGCAAAGCGCCGCGGCGTCAAGACGGCCATGACCCTGCGCGAGGCACGCAGAGTGTGCCCAGAGGCCATCATCGTGCCGCCGCGCTACGACCTCTACATGCGCTACAGCTCCATCGCGCGCCGCATCTACAACCAGTACACCGACCTCGTGGAGCCCTTTGGCCTGGACGAGGCCTGGCTCGACGTCACCAACTCCATGCACCTGGCCGGTGGCGACGCCATGCTCGTTGCCCGCGAGATCAGCGAGCGCATGGTCACGGAGCTTGGTGTGACGGTCTCCATAGGCGTCTCGTGGAACAAGATCTTTGCCAAGTTTGGCAGCGACTACGACAAGCCCGACGGCCTCACGCAGGTCACACCGCAAAATGCCTGCGACATCGTGTGGAAGGCGCCTGTGGGCGACCTGCTGTACGTGGGCCGTGCCACCAAGGCCAAGCTCAACCACATGGGCATCTTCTCCATTGGCGACCTGGCATGCGCCGACGACGATGCCGTCCGCCGGCGCCTGGGCAAGATGGGCGCCGTGGTCCAGTCCTTTGCCCGTGGCCTGGACGACAGCCCCGTGCGCCCCTTCGAGCCGGGCATCGGAGACATCGAGCATGTGGTCAAGGGTGTGGGCAACGGCATCACGACACCCTTTGACCTGGCAGATGCCATCACCGCGCGTCAGGTCATATGGCTCATGGGCGAGTCGGTGGCCCAGCGCCTGCGCGCCCAGGGCCTGGCCGCGCGCACCATCTGTGCCTACGGCCGCGACTTCAAGACCCTCGAGGGCCGCAGCCGCCAGACGACGCTCGAACGCCCAACCCAGCTCACGTCTGAGATCTGCAAGACCGCGGCTGACCTCCTGTGTGCCGACTGGGACTTCGAGGGTGGCGCCCGCATCCGCGCCCTGGGCGTGCGCGCCACGAACCTTGTGCCCGCAGACTCGGCCGTCCAGCTGGACATCTTTGGCCAGGAGGAGGCACGCCTCAAGGAGCTGCAGCTCGACCGCGCCATAGACAGCCTGCGCGGCCGCTTTGGCAACCACGCGGTGCGCCGTCTCTCGGAGCTCTCCGACGAGCGCCTGGCCGACCTTGACCCACAGCGCGACAACGTCGTGCATCCCGTCTCGTTCTTCGCGTGAGGGGGTGTGACGCATGAGGGGCATATCGGGAAGGGAGAAACGCTACGTGGAGGTCGTCGCGGACATGGCGGAGGACGGTCGCGTGACACCACTTCAGATCGTCTGGTCCGATGGCCGCCGCTATACCATCGACCGTGTCCTGGACTGCCGCCACGCGGCAAGCCTCAAGACCGGCGGCTGCGGCATGCGCTACACCATACGCGTGGGCGGCCAGGCCACCTACCTGTGGCGCGAGGGGGACCGTTGGTTCGTGGAGGCAAAGGTGGTGCCCATGCCCTAGACCGTCCACGGAACAAGCTTGAAAACTCGTCTTATGTCAGGGTGCGCATGGGGTAGGGTAGGGTGGTCGAAAGGGGACACATGGGGATCGCAACCACGCTCAAACGACACAAGCTGCCCATAGCCGTCGCCGGCGCAACAGCTGCCGCCGCGGCCACGAGCATGGCTGTCACGCACTCGTTCATGGCTCGGGGCATGGCCCGCAAGGACAGGCGCGCCTGGAGCGTGCGTGCCCACTGGGAGGACGTCTGCGAGGGTCGTACCCGAGAGCGTCATACCTTCCCCTCTGGCAGCAACCAGCTCACCGGCTATCTCTACGGACAGGGCTCGACCCGAGGCCTGGTGGTGTTCGCCCATGGCATCAACCACAGTCACCAGGCATATATGACGCAGCTCATGTGGCTTGTGGACCACGGCTGGGCCGTCTTTGGCTACGACGCGACCGGATGCGGCGAGTCACAGGGGGACTCGCAGGTCAGCCTCTCGCAGTCCCTCGACGACCTCGACGCCGCACTTGCCTACGCATGCGCCAACCTTGCCGGGGACCTGCCCGTCCTCGTGATGGGCCACAGCTGGGGCGGCTATGCGGCGGCGGCCTCGCCCGCGCTGGGCCACAAGATCGCCGGTGCCGCGTCGCTCTCCGGCTATCGCAACCCGCTGCTCATGCTCGTCGAGACCTCTGGCAAGACGGCGGGCCCGGGCGGCGTGCTCTTGTCGCCCTTTGTGATGGCAAACCACGTGATGGCTGCCGGGGCGCACGCGACGCTGGACGCCGTGGACGCCATCAACAGCTCAGACGTCCCCATGTTGATCACCCACGGCGACCACGACGCGGTCATCGACATAGAGGGCGCCGCCGTCATCGCGGCACGCGACGCCATACGCGAGGACGGCGTGGAATACCACGTGTTCAGCGGTCATGACCTGGGGTCACACTCGGGCTTCCTGATCAGCGAGGCCGCCAACTCCTACTGGGCCCTTGCGCAGGCAGAGCAGCAGGCGCTCTTTGACCGCTATGGGTCAGACGTGCCCGACGCGGCACGCAATGCGTATCTGTCGCAATGGGACCGCCTGCGCATGTGCGAGCCAAACGAGGAGCTGATGGAGCTTCTAGACGACTTCTTTGCGCGCTGTGCTAAAACCGCGACCACAAAGGATACGGAGCCCGCCCTCTAGACGTTGCGCTATCATCAGATAGATATGCCAACCAAGAGGAGAGACCCGTTGTCTGACCTGCAAACCACAAACGAAGCGCCCGAGGTCGGTACCCCCGACAATCCTAGCGATAAGATCCTCACGCTCGCCAACCTCATCACGGTGAGCCGCATAGTCCTGACCTTCGTGTTCCTATGGCTCTTTACCACGCACGGAAACCGCTACGTGGCGATTGCCGTCTACGTCGTGGCCGCGTGCACCGACTGGCTCGACGGCCAGGTCGCCCGCGCGACCAAGACCGTCAGCTGGTTTGGAAAGATGCTCGACCCCATCGTAGACCGCGCGCTGCTCTTTACCGGCGTGTTGGGCCTGTACCTGATAGGCGAGCTGCCGCTGTGGATCGTCGTGCTGATCATTGGCCGAGACGTGTACCTTGCGCTTGGCGGCCTCATCGTGAGCCACTTCCACCCACGTCCGGTGGACGTCGTGTTCATTGGCAAGGTCACTACCGCCCTGCTCATGTCGGGCTTCTCGCTCATGCTGCTGGGCGTGCCACAGATTGGCGGCCTGGGCCTCGTCAACGTCGACTGGCTTCCCGTGCTCAACGCCCAGAGCGGGGCAATGGGAATCATTTTCGTCTACCTAGGCTGCATCTGCTCGGTCATCACGGCCTGCATCTACACCGCCACCGGCGCGCGTTACGTGCGCGAAGCCCTCAAGGAGCGTGAGTCTGGTGAGAACTAGAGTCGCCCTTCTTCTTGCTGCCTGCGCTATCGCGCTATCCCTTGCGCTGACGCCCGTTTCCGCCCAGGCCGCCTCTGCCGTTGGAAAGCTGACAGGCACGCCTGCCATCGAGGAGGCTCAGTGCGCCGTCGTCACCAACGCGACGGGCGAGGTTCTGTGGTCCAAGAACGAGAGTGAGCGCATGGCGCCAGCGTCCATCACCAAGGTCATGACGGCCATGTGCGCCTTGGACGCCAACGTCTCCATGAGCGAGAAGGTCACCATCACGGGCAACGAGTACGAGGCGGACGCCCAGCTTGCGGGATACAAGGCTGGCGACACGACCACTTTTGGCGAGCTCATGCAGGTCATGCTCGTCTATTCCGCAAACGACGCAGCCTATGAGATCGCCGTCAAGGTCGCGGGCTCGCAGGCAAAGTTCGCCGACCTCATGAACGCCAAGGCATCCGAGATCGGCATGACAAACAGCCACTTCATGAACCCGCACGGCCTGGAGGAGGACAACCACTACTCCACGGCTTCCGACCTTGCCATCATGGGGCGCCATGTCATGTCAAACTACCCTGACATCGCCAAGCTGGTGCATACGCCCAGCGTGACCGTCAACGTGGGCGGAGAGGCCAAGACGTTCAACTCCACGGACCACCTCATGGAGTACTACGACGGCTTGCTTGGCATCAAGACCGGCGCCGTCGCGTCCGGAACGACCTTCTTGGGCGCAGCCGAGCGCTACGGCGTCCGCCTATACTCCTGCGTTTTGGGCTGCGAGACCAATCAGGGTCGCTTTGACGACACGGCAACCATGTTCGACTGGGTGTTTGACCAGCTTGTCAACGTCGACGTTGCCAACCGCACGTGGATCGTCGGCTATGTGCAGGACATGTTCCACTTTGGCTGGTACTATCCCGTTCGCGCGTCCGCGGACTTCACGGTCCACATGGCGCCCTACGAGCCCGTGGCCACCTACACCCGCAAGATGACGAGCCCGCGCATCCTTGGTCAGCGAGGCGAGGTTCGCGGCACCCACGCGTGGATGCAGTCCGCGCGTCTGATCGGGTCCGTTCAGTACAAGACCGATGTCCGCCCCGCACGCCACGTGTGCTTTGGCACCTTTACCAG
>CAJOGH010000072.1 GCA_905233865.1 uncultured Atopobiaceae bacterium | reverse complement strand
CGGGTCCCATGGCACTGCTGATCGTCCAAGACTTGGGCACAACACTGGTCGTGCTCTTTGCTGGCGCGTGCATCATCGTCTGCTCCGGTGCCAAGCGATCGTGGATACTTGCCACCATCGCCATCATCGTCGTTCTCGTGACGCTCGTCGTCATGACCTCCATGACCGAGGGCCTGCCACACATCCTCAAGGAGTACCAGCTCAAACGTCTGCTCGTCTTTACCGACGCGAGCATCGACCCCACAGGCGATGGCTACAACCTGCAGCAGGCCAAGATCGCCGTGGGCTCGGGTGGCTTTCTTGGCAAGGGCATAGGCAACGCGTCCCAGGCGGGTCAGGGATTTCTGCCCGAGGCCCATACGGACTTCGTGTTCGCCCTGCTGTCCGAGGAGTTCGGCTTTGTGGGCGCGGCCTTCCTGCTGGCGCTCTTTGCCTGGCTCATGTTCTCGGCCGTGGTCCTTGCCAACCGTTGCGAGTCCATGTACGAGAAGCTCATTCTTGTGGGCCTCGTGGGCATGTGGGTGTTCCAGGTCTTTGAGAACATCGGGATGTGCATTGGCCTCATGCCCATCACGGGCGTCCCGCTGCCCTTCATCAGCTACGGCTCTTCGTCTATGATTGTGCAACTGATGGCTGTGGGAATCGTCCAGTCCATCTGGTTCCACCGAAAGAAGTCGGCCTAGGCCGACGGGAGGAGGCGCACGTGCTCAGCGACGTTCGAAAGGTAGCAGAGGCCGGTATGCTTGCGGCTGGTGCCGCCAACGCGGCGCGGAACACCACGGGCACCTCGCTTACGCGCATCATCGTGGACCCGGGCGCCTCGCGCAGTCTCATGGCCGAGGTCAAGCGCCTCATGATGCCCACCTGTCCCGAGGCCTCCATCATCATCGACGAGCTGGGTGACCCGTGCCCAACCGAGGCCTCCTGCGACCTGCTGCTTGTCATCAGCGGCGGCCGTGACGTCGAGGCGGTTGAGCGTGCCGCCATCTCCGCGAGCGCAGCGGGCGTTCCTGTGATCATCGTGGCCCAGAGCGCCCTGGACGCGCCCGACGGGTCCACGCCCATGGCAAGCAAGGGAAGCGTCTCGCTCGTGCTTGCCGGCGTCCCGGGCGAGCTCGAGGGTGGCCTTGCGTCCTGCATCACCGACACCTGCCCAGGCGCCGTCCGACTGAGCCATGGCTACCCCTTCCTGCGGCGTGCGGCCTCGCGCTCCGTCATGAGTGCCTGTGCGTCCAAGAACGCCACTGCCGACGTCATGCCGTTCTTCCGCGGCTCTGGCATGAACGCCATGTCGTCCAACCAGTCGAAGATGGCGGTCGAGATCGCAAACGCCTATGGCGCCAACAGCCCCGAGGCCTACGCCATCGGTGTAGCCATCGTCATGGCCGCGGGCTTTGGGTGGCGCTCCCTTGCGCGTGCTCTCGAGAAGTACCTCGGGCTGCGGGGCCGTTTGGTGCGCGCGGCCATTGGCTATGGCGGCACAATGGCCTCCGGCATGGCCGTGCGCGCCGCCAACGAGCTGCTGGCCAGGAGGGGCCGCTCATGAGAGCGGCTCGCGAGGACCTCTTTTATCTTATAGAGCCCCTGCTTCCGCAGGTGGAAAAGCCCTCGCGCTATCTAGACCACGAGTGGGGGTCCACGCGTCCGTCGGGCGACTTCCACGTGTGCCTGATGTATCCCGACACCTACGAGGTAGGCCTTCCCAACATGGGACTTGCCATCCTCTACCGCGAGCTCAACCGCTGCGAGGGCCTTTCATGCGAGCGTGCCTACCTCCCATGGGTCGATATGGCCACCCTCATGCGCGAGCGCGGCGTGCCCCTGCTGGCACTTGAGAGCGCGGCTCCGGTGGCCTCCTTTGACGTCGTCGGCTTCACGCTTGCCCACGAGATGGCTTGCACGAACATCATCGAGGCTCTTGACCTTGCGGGCATAGCCGTTCGTGCCTGTGAGCGCGACGAGGATGACGCCATCGTCCTTGGGGGCGGCCCGAGCGTGTGGAACTGCGAGCCGGTGGCCCCCATCTTTGATGCCGTGCTCCTTGGTGATGGCGAGGAGGCTCTGCCCCAGATGTGCCTGGCCATCCGCGACGCGCGCCGACGCGGTGCCACGCGTGCCCAGATCCTGGGTGAGCTTGCCCAGATACAGGGTGTCTACGTGCCCTCTCTCTACGACGTCGTCGTTGACGAGACGTCCACCCGTTGGGGATACGCCGTGCCCAAGCCGGGCTCTGGCGCGCCCGAGCGTGTGCTCAAGCGCGTGGTGGCGGACTTTGCCGGGACCGACCCGCTTCCAAGCGCTCCCGTGCCCTACCTCAACGTTGTCCACGACCGCCTTGCTATCGAGGTCCTTCGTGGGTGCGCGCGCGGCTGTCGCTTTTGCCAGGCGGGCATCACGTACCGTCCGGTGCGCGAGCGCCCAGCCGAACAGGTCATTGCCGCCTGCGAGCGCGGGCTGGGCGCCACGGGCTACGAGGAGGTATCGCTGACGTCGCTCTCCACGACCGACCACTCCCAGTGCGCCCAGATTCTCACCACCCTCAACGACCAGTTGGAGGACGAGGGCGTGCGGGTGTCCATCCCGTCGCAGCGCCTTGACTCCTTTGGCGTGGAGATGGCCCAGGCAGTTAGCTCTGGCAAGAAGGGCGGGCTCACCTTTGCTCCCGAGGCTGGGAGCCAGCGCCTGCGTGACGTCATCAACAAGAACGTGACCGAGCAGGACCTGGAGCGCGCCGTGCGCAATGCCTTTGAGCTGGGGTGGCGTCGCTGCAAGCTCTACTTCATGATGGGCCTTCCCACCGAGACCGACGACGACATCCGTGCCATCACGCGACTGGCCGAGCGCGTCATGGAGATCGGGCGCGAGGTCGTTCCCAAGGGGCAGCGTGGGGGCCTTTCCGTCTCCATTTCCGTGGCGGTCTTTGTGCCCAAGTCTCACACGCCCTTCCAGTGGGCGGGCCAGCTTTCGCTCGACGAGGTCAGGCGTCGCCAGCGACTCTTGCTCGTGTCCTGCGGCGACCGCGCCGTGCGAATCTCCTACCACGACGCGGAGACGTCGCTCCTTGAGGCGGTCCTCTCGCGTACAGGCCGCGCCACCTTCGAGCTCATATACCGTGCCTGGGAGCTGGGGGCCAAGATGGACGCCTGGACCGACCAGTTTGACTTTGCCACCTGGCAGCAGGCGGCGGCTGACTGCGGCTTTGACCTCGAGGCGATTGCCTCTGAGCCGCTGCCGCTCGACGCGCGTCTGCCCTGGGAGCACACCTCGCCCGGTGTGTCCCGCGGCTTCCTTGAGCGCGAGTGGCGCCGTGCCCACGAGGGCGTTACCACCGCGGACTGTACCATGACCTCCTGCACTGGCTGTGGCATCTGCCAGGCAACCGGGGCTGACATCGTCTTGGCAGGTGAGCGCTGATGGCAAAGCCGATTCCGCCCCAGAGCACCGCGCCCGACCCCGTATGCCGCCTGCGCGTCGAGTATGCCAAGCGGGGGCGCCTGCGCTACCTGGGTCACTTGGAGGTCCTGCGCACCGTCGAGCGCTCCATACGCCGCGCGGGCCTGCCCTTTGCGGTCACCCAGGGGTTCTCGCCCCACATGCGCGTCCAGTTCACCTCGGCTCTGCCAGTGGGCGTGAGCTCGTTGCACGAGTACTTTGACGTCCTGCTCACCCGCGAGGTTGACGCAAGCGAGGCCCTCGAGGCGCTGCGCACCTCCATGCCTGAGGACCTGGGGCCCGCACGTGCGGAGGTGCTACCGGTCCGCGTGCCCGCCCTGGAGGCGTGGCTCAATGCCCTCAGCTGGCATGTCGAGGTGCGCGCCCTGGACGGGAGCACGCTTGACGCGAGCGAGGCCGAACGGTCACTCCAGGCTCTTGTCGCCCGCGGCACGCTGGAGTACTTGCGTGGCACCAAGCCCAAGACCGTCGACCTCACGCAGGCCATCATCGGCTGTGACGTGGATGGGGGAGAGGGCGGTGCCGTCTGCCTCGACCTTGTGTGCGCCTGCGGGGAGCATGGGCAGCTGCGCCCCGACGCGCTCGTGCGCGCTGTTGTGGAATGTATGGGCGCGCCTGCGTGCAGCATTGACGTCTGCCGCACTGAGCAGGGACATCGCGGTGAAGATGGTCAAATCGTGAAGCCGTTCTCTCGTTGATTTTGCTTGTTCGGGATGCTAAAGTAATCAACTGCTGTTCCATCCATGCAATGAAGGGTTCACACATGTACGCAATCATCACGACTGGCGGCAAGCAGTATAAGGTTGCTAAGGGCGACGTCCTCGACGTCGAGAAGCTCGACGTGCAGCCTGGCGACAAGGTTGAGCTTGACGTTCTCATGCTCGCCGACGGCAAGAAGATCGTCGTTGACGCCGACAAGCTTGCCAAGAAGAAGGTCACCGCTGAGGTGGTCGAGCAGTTCAAGGGCGACAAGCAGCTCGTCTTCAAGTTCAAGAAGCGCAAGCGCTACCACCGCACCAAGGGCCACCGTCAGAACCTCACCAAGGTTCAGATCACCAAGGTCCCCGCGATGCCCCGCGCTTCCAAGGCTGCCAGCGAGGCGGCCGAGACCGCCGAGGCCTAAGCCCTCGTCGAGTCCGTACAACTACGTCTCAGTTAGGCAGGTTTTATCATGGCACACAAGAAGGGTCTGGGTTCGTCCCGCAACGGTCGTGACTCCAACTCCCAGCGTCTGGGCACCAAGCGTTTTGCTGGCCAGGTCGTCAACACCGGCGAGATCCTGGTCCGCCAGCGCGGCACCCACATCCACCCGGGCGAGAACGTCGGCCGCGGCAAGGACGACACCCTGTTCGCTCTCGTCGACGGCACGGTGAAGTTCACCAAGGGCGACAAGCACAAGGTTCACGTGCTTCCCCTCGAGGCCTAAGTCATTGGGCTGAGGAATACCATTGGACGACCCTCGGCTTGGCCGGGGGTCGTTTTGCATCTAAGCCTTGGAGGCGTGCATGTTCACCGACCTTTCCCACATCAACGTCCGCGGCGGAGACGGCGGCGCGGGCTGCATGTCGTTTCGCCGCGAGGCCTTCGTGCCCAAGGGCGGTCCCGACGGCGGCGACGGCGGCCATGGCGGCAGTGTCATCCTCGAGGCCGACCCTCAGCTGTCCTCGCTGATCGACTACCGCTTCAAGCACCACTTCAAGGCCACGCGCGGCACGCATGGCCAGGGTGCGCGCAAGCATGGGCGTGATGGCGAGGACCTGGTGCTGCGCGTGCCCTTGGGCACGCAGGTGCGCGAGCTCGACCCC
>CAJOGH010000071.1 GCA_905233865.1 uncultured Atopobiaceae bacterium | reverse complement strand
TTCTCTGACGAGTCTTGGTCCGACTATCTTTGGTGGCAAAAGCAGGACCGAAAGACCCTCAAGCGCATAAACGCGCTCATTAAGAGTATCGAGCGCGACGGCACGTCGCTGGGGATTGGCAAGCCTGAGGCTCTTAGGGGAGAGCTTTCGGGCCTGTGGTCTAGGCGTATCGATGAAAAGAACCGTCTTGTCTATAGGGTTGTTGGTGATCAGGGCGGAGAGCTTCAAATCGTCTCTTGCAGATCTCATTACGGCGATCACTAGACTGCGTTTTTGTTCCTGTTTGACCCTCTTGACGGGGGCATAGGGCACCTTGCGCTTACGTTTGCCCAGGATTGGTCCTGCCGAGGGTGCCGATTGGCTCGTTGGGAGGGCCAATTAGGAACATAAACGCATCCGCTGCCTCCCGTGCCGTGAGAACCGGGACAGGTACGTTTATCATTTTGATAACGGTACCTGCCTCCCATTATCAGAATCGGTGAAGATGACTGATACAGATGCCCGGCACACGACGCCTGCGACCGGCGTGTGGCGCCGCTTCCTGCTGCTCATACCCATGGCCGTGATCATGTTCGTCGTGTGTACGGTGCACATCGCGCGGGTGGGCTCCACCTACCACACGTGGACCCCGGTGGCCGACCGCACCGACTACAGCGGTCTCGTCCTCGACGACGTGATGGTCTCTAACCCCAATGTCGTGCAGGCCACCGAGCTCATCCATGGCACTACCGGCGCTGCCTGCGTCACCCTGCAGGCTGTGAGCGACGGCGATGCCGTCGTGGAGCTTCGGGGCAGCCAGTACCCGGCCAGGTGGAACGTGCACGTCTCGGGCGGCACCCTGTTTGTCAACAACGTCAACTTCAACGGCTGGCGTGCCATCCACGTCTGCGTCTGCGTGGGCCTTGGCGTCATCGCCATCCTCTTTGCCAGCGTGGTCGTGCGCCTTCACCGCTGCTCGTGGTATGGCTACGAGATGGTCGCCGCCGGCGGCGGGCTGCTGTTCTCCCTGTTCCAGTTTGCCATCTTCGTCGTCTCCATCGTGCGCAACAGCTTCCTCAACTTTGACGACATGGCAGCGCACATCTGTGACGCGGCCGGCCTCTTTGTGATCGTCTCGCTCGTGCCCATGGGCATCCTGGCGCTACTCGTTTCGGTGTCCAACATCTGGCTCATGCGTCACGAGGGAACGCGTCCCACCAACATGCTCGGCATTGCCATCAGTGTCGTGTGGCTGGTCGGCATCTTCGTGTGGGGTAACTGGTGGAGACTTGGCGTGGAGCTCCGCGTCTCCTATGAGGTGCTCGCGGCCGTCGACACGTTCATCAGCGTTGCCATCTGCCTCGGCGAGTGCCTGCTGCTCTCCACCATCGCCTGTGCCATTGCGGCCTCGCGCCACGTGCCCGCCCAGGCGTGCGACTACCTCATCATCCTAGGCTGCGGCCTGCGCGACGACGGTACTCCCTCGCCACTGCTGGCAGGTCGCGTTGACCGCTCCTACGACTTTGATCGCGCCTGCGTGGCCGATGGTGCCGCGCCCGCGACCTTCGTGCCCAGCGGCGGCCAGGGCCCCGACGAGGTCATCTCCGAGGCCCAGTCCATGGCCGACTATCTGGCCGATAAGGACATACCAAGGTCAAACATCGTGCTGGAGGACAGCGCCACCACCACGAGGGAGAACATGGCGTACTCGCGCGAGGTCATCGAGGAGCACGCGGGCCGCAGCACCGATGAGCTCAGGATTGGCTTTTCCACCACCAACTATCACGTCTTCCGTGGCTACGTCTGCGCGCATGACGCGGGCATGGAGGTTCAGGGTCTGGGCGCCCGCACGCGCCCGTACTTTTGGCCCAATGCCTTCCTGCGCGAGTTTGCCGGCCTCATGGTGGCACAGTGGCGCCCTGTCCTGCAGACCTACGTACTTATCGCCCTCGTCTACGTCCTTGCCCGCCTGCTGCTCCTGCTGAACTAGCAGCTACTCCGTCACGGACAGCACGGCTATGGCCACGGCGTGGTTACCGGTCACGGGGCTGGTGCCCACATGGTACGAGGTGGCACCGTCGGCCATCGTGTCATGGACGAACGAGTGGCCGCCCTGGGCGCAATCCAGCACGACCTTGAGCAGGTTCTCAGTGGGCTTGAACTCCATCGAGCCGGCGTCCTCCTCGGTCATGTCGCGTCCGGTGTGCTCCAGCACATGGTCGCGCCATGACTGGTTGGTGCGCACGTAGCGGCCGCGCTCGCCCACGATTTCCATCACGCACATGGGCAGGGCATCCATTCGCGCCCGTATGCCCTTGTGGCCACGGATGATGGGCGACAGGTCGTACAGGCTCACGCGGTCGATGGCGTCAAAGTAGGGGGCGTCCTCAGGGTTCTCAAAGCGCAGGCCATCGTCCTCGTTGGGCCAGGCCAGGACGCTCTCCAACGGCACGGGCTTGCTAAAGAGGTAGCCCTGCAGCCTGGAGCAGCCCGCCTCCTGCAAGAAGCGCATCTGCTCGCGCGTCTCCACGCCCTCGCACAGGGTGTCGATGCCTAGCGCGGTCGCCATTTTGATAAGCTGCGTGAGCACGATCTTGGCACCCTCGCCCTCATCGAACTGGCGCATGAAGCTCATGTCAAACTTGACCAGGTCAAACTCGACGCTCTGCAGCAGGTCCACCGACGAGTAGCCGCTGCCAAAGTCGTCCATCCACACGCGGAAGCCCTGCTCGCGGAAGCGTCTCACCTGCATCTGCATGTACTCGGGGTTGCCACCCACGGTGCTCTCGGTCATCTCAATAGTGATGCGGTTGGAGTCCACTCCCGCGGCCTCCACGCGGCGCGCGACCTCCTCGACCATGTCGACCGCGGCAAAGTCGTTGCGCGACAGGTTGATGGAGCAGGGCACGACCTCGAGTCCCGCCTTCTGCTTGGTCGCCATGGACTCCAGCACCCGGTCGAGCACGTACAGGTCCAGGCGGTAGATGACGCCACAGTCTTCCAGCGTGGGGATGAAGTCGCAGGGCGGCAGAATCCCCAACTCGGGGTCGACCCAGCGCGCCAGCGCCTCCTCGTCGCATACCTGACCGTTGCTCGCGCGCATGATGGGCTGGTAGTACACCTGGATCCAACCCTCTTCCAGCGCGCGGTCGAAGTTGTCCAGCACGTGCCGACGCCGCTCGCTCTGCGCCAGCATCGCCTCGTCAAAGTAGCAGACGCAGGAGCTGTAGCTGTCGCGCAGCGAGTCGCAGGCCAGCTTGGCCCGGTCGCATGCAGTGCTCACGCTCACGTCGCCCATGGCGGCCGAGTACACGCCCACGCGCACGGGCAGCGCGTTGCCGTCGCACAGGCCGCGCACGTCGTCAAAGAGCTGGTCTATCGTGTCCTGGACGTCGTCGGCGGTCGTGAAGGCCGCAAAGTGGTCCGCGCCAAAGCGGCAGCAGTTCTCCGCGCTGAACGTGGAGCGCAGCACGCGCGCGAACTCGCGCAGGAGCTCGTTTCCCGCGGCAAAGCCAAAGCGCCCGTTATAGAACTTCATGCCGTTCAGGTCCATGAACAGCATGACCGGCACCTCACCGCGCTCACGGATGGCGCGCGACCCCTCCTCGACCAGGTCAAAGAAGTAGTGGATGGAGGGAAGCCCCGTCAGGAAGTCATAGCGGCTCTCGCGCACGAGGCTCTCCTCGCGCAGCGCCCCCGTGAACGCGCGGTTGAGCTCAGCACGCTGGCTGTTGCCCCGCTCGGCAAAGGCGCCCTCGTCGGTGTACCAGACGTGCGCAAGTCGCGTGCCGTCCGGGGCAAACACGTGCTCGCCCATGGCGTGCACGATACGGTATGAGCCGTTGCCGTCGTGAATCTTCGTGCGATAGATGACCTCGAACGGAACGTCCTCCGTGGCAAAGCGAAACGCCGCGTCGGCAATGCGCGCCACGTCGTCGGGGTGGGCGTCCTTGTACATGTCGGTGTCCATGTCAAGGTAGGCCTCGTCGCGGTCGTTATAGCCAAACAGCTTGCAAAAGCCGTCGGAAAGGACGAGCGTCACCACGCGCATGTCGATGAACTGGTAGATGCCCATAGGCTGCGCAAGCCCCTCTAGCAGCGCACGCTGCTCGGGAGAGAACGCATACCGTTTCATAGGCGCCACCTTTGCCATAGGGCGACCGTCGCGGTCGCTTGCGGATTAGGTTGGGTATCTAAAGCAGGCTTAATGATAGACTAAAACTCACTTAGATATGCTCTTCTCGTGAAAGTTTTTATATCGATAAGAGCCATCGCATGACCGTCCCACGCCAAAGAGGGAAATGTCCATGACCGGTACTAAGGAAGCTGCAGCCCCACGCACGCGAGACCTGCTCTGGCCCGTCCTGTTCTTCATCATCTTTACCAACGGCTTCGAGTCCGGCGGTTACCAGGCAAGCCTCTTGAGCATCGGTGAGACCTTTGACCTTTCCACCACGTCCATGGGCCTCTTTGCCGCCGTGGAGCTCCTTGCTGACATGCTTGCCCCGCTGCTGCTGGGAGGCCTTGCCGACCGCCTGAACAAGGGGCGCTGCATCCAGGTGGCCCTCGTTGTCCAGATAGCGGCCACGGTGGCGGTCTGCGTCACGCGCACCCAGCCGCTCTTCGTGGGCTCCATGTTCCTGCTGGGCCTGACCACGAGCGCCCTGCAGTTCATATCAATCGCCGCGCTCGCCGACGCCTACCCGCTCACCGGAGCCCGGCGCATTGGCTACATCACGTCCATGTACGCGCTGGGCGCCGTGGTAGCGCCGCTCGTCGTAGGCGCCTACCTCTCCGCCGGCATCGACTGGCGTGCCCTCTTTGCTCTGCTCGTGGTCACGTCCATCATCGCGCTCGTGGGCATCACGCGTGCGGGCGTGGAGCCGCGCGAGCAGGCTCCCGAGCGAACGGCCACTGCCTCCAGCGGCCGCTTCGTCCTCGTGGGCATCCTGCTCGCCTGCGTGGTCATGTGCATCTACGTCGGCTTTGAGAACGGCTTTGCCTTCTTCGTCGACACGCTCTTTGCCAAGGTCTTCAACTCCACGTACGGCAAGCTGGCGCTCTCGCTGTACTGGGCCGTCATGATTCCGTCGCGCATCCTCGTGGGACGCTTTTCCGAGCACGCCCGCGGCATCCTGCTCACCAGCGTCGTCGCCATCCCGCTCATCGCGCTGCTCGTCTCTATCGCCCAGAGCGAGTGGGTGGTCATGGCGCTCTGCGTGCCCTTGGGCCTTGCCAGCGGCGCCATCTATCCCTGCTCGCTCACGCTTGCCATGCCGCTCGCCGGCGGCCGCACGGCCACGGCCACCGGTATGATCACGACCGCCACGGGCATCGGCGGCTTCGCGTTCACGGCGCTCACTGGATATGCGGCCGACATGTGGGGCATGCGCGCGGCCATGGCGCTGCTCTCTGCGTTCTTCATCATCTCCATCGCCGCCGTTGTCGCTATCATGAGGCTCGGAAAGCGGGAGACCCAGGAGAGCTAGCGACACGCTCATGCACAAGCTGTTCAGCACCATACCCTCGCTCGGGGGCGCGCCTTGCCGACAAGTGGTTCCGCTAGTCGGCGGGCGATAAGAGCCTTGCTACTGCTCGCTCTTCTCGGCCGGCTCGGCGGCAGCCGTCGTCGCGGCCTCCGTCGTGGCGGCCTTGGGGTCCAGCTGGCTGGCGTCAACGAACTCGACCTCGTTCACGTCCTGCGCAATGCCCTTGACCAGGTTGGTCACACGCTCCTGGTCCTCGGCGTTCAGCATAGGGTCGCAGGTGACGATGGCCACGACCTTCTGGTCGATGATCTCACGCTCGGGGTCATAGGTGCCCTGGACGCCCGCGCTGTAGCTCTTGATCTCAGGGAACACCAGGCGCAGCTCGTCGCTGACCGGGCGGGTCTCAAAGCTGTCGACGACCGTGGTGTACTCGCCCATGGGCTCGTTGATGCGGGTCACGAAGCTGTGGGTGATGAGGATGCAGGGGATGGCAAAGGCAACGAGGGCCACAGCAAACCACCTGCGCAGGCGTCGGCGGTCGGAGGCCACGCGGTCGCGCTCCTCCTGGGTGATGACGCCGTCGCGGTTGCGGTCCAGGCGCGCCGGCACGTGCACGGCGGTCATGACGATCTCCACGCCCAACATGATGAAGATGACGTTGATGAGGAACTTGTACAGGGCGCTCACGGCTATCCCAAAGTCCAGGATGGCGATGCCAAAGCCCACGGTGCACAGCGGGGGCATGAGCGAGGTCGCCACGGCCACGCCGGCGAGCAAGGTTCCCGTGCTGCCCTTGCGCGTCAGGCCGATGCCGCCGGCGATGCCGCCCGCAAGGCCCAGGATGATCTCCCAGAACATGGGCGACGAGTTGCTGATGATCTCCATCGTGGTCGTGGTCATCGGAGTCAGGATGAAGTAGACAGTGGAGGTCGCGATGCACACGCCCATCTGCGTGAGCAGCTGCATGATGGACTTGCGGACGCGGACGCCGTCCAGGGTGGCCACGCCGTAGGCGATGGCGACGACCGAGCCCATGAGGGGGCAGATGAGCATGGCGCCGATCACGGCCTCGGTCGAGTCGGTGTTCAGGCCCACGCAGGCGATGACCATGGCTATTGCAAGCATGATGGCGTGGATGCCGTCGAGCTGCGACTCGTCGTCTATCCTGTGGCGTATTTCGGTGAAGCTCGCGCGACCATGGCGGACGTCAAAGAATTTGGCGATGGCCTCGCGACGCGAGGGGGCCGCGGGCTCGGTGCTCTTGTCCATATACATCAATCCTCATGTCTGATACACACCGCACCATTATACGCACGCCGTGAGGCGGTGTCTTATTGGCCCCCTGCTGGGGTACTATAGAAAGACACGCGAACCAAGGGGGACGCAATGGACCTGACCCGCAGGCAGTTCTTGGCTGCCTCATCCATAGGCGCGGCCGTGGCGCTTGGCGGCTGCTCGGCGCTCGCGCCCACCACCGAGCTCTCAGACGACGAGGTCGGCGCGCTGCTTGGCGCCATGACCACGCGCCAGAAGGTGCAGCAGATGATCGTCTGCGGCCTGCGCACGTGGAAGGGCGACGAGGAGGATGCCGAGCCCGAGCCCCTCACCGAGCTGCCAGACCAGCTGCGTGTGGCGCTCGACGCCCGTGCCTATGGCGGCGTCATATTCTTTGACGAGGCACTGGGCTCGCCCGACGCCTCCGCGCGTCTCATCTCCGACGTCCGCGCCACCGACGACCGCGACACCGTGAAGGTGAACTACCGTGGTACCACCATCGACGGCAAGGAGTTTGACAAGAACGACGGCATCGAGTTCCCTCTCAACCGCGTTATCCGCGGATGGACCGAGGGTATGAAGCTC
>CAJOGH010000070.1:1460-6781 GCA_905233865.1 uncultured Atopobiaceae bacterium | reverse complement strand
CACCACTACACCCTTTCGCCCAAGGAGCGCGACACGCTGGTGAGGGTTGGCTGGACTTACGAGGGGGTGGGCTGGCTGAGTGCCCCGCATGACGAGGGCGTGGCCGTGTGGCGCCAGTACAATCCCAACGCCATCGCGGGCGCCCACAACTTCTCGACGAGCATGGCCGAGCATGTGGCGCTGTGTCAGGTTGGCTGGCGTGGTGAGGGGATCGCCTGGTACGGCGTCCGCTGACAAGGGCTCTTCTCGACCCCCCCTGGACGCATTCGGGTGCAATCCCGACGCGCACGGCGCTGCAGCGATTGCACGTGAATGTATGCTGCCGTCTACGTTGGTGCGCGTTCGTGTGCATGACTTGAATTACTTGTGAACGCCCCCATGTCCGCTATAATTCCGTCTTGTGTGTAAGCCTATGTGTCGTTCGCGGGAGCGGCGGCACCTCTAGAGAACAGGAACCACTATGGACTACATTCGTGCCATCGAGCGCCAGCAGATCCGCGAGGACATCCCCGCGGTCGAGGTCGGCGACAACGTCAAGGTGCACTACCGCATCAAGGAGGGCGACCGCGAGCGCGTCCAGGTCTTCCAGGGCGACGTCATCCGCATGAGCGGTGGCTCCAGCCGTGAGACCTTCACCGTCCGCAAGATTAGCTTTGGTGTGGGCGTCGAGCGTACCTTCCCCCTTCACAGCCCCAAGATCGCCAAGCTCGAGGTTGTGCGTCACGGTGTTCACCGTCGCGCCAAGCTCTACTACCTGCGCGACCGCGTGGGCAAGGCCGCCCGTCTTCGCGAGCGCCGCGACTAAGAACGTGCATGGGAGCCGCCGCGAGGCGGCTCCTTCGCTATTGCGACCAAGGAGCCAACCATGCAAAAGGCCGCGACGGCCAAGGAGATCTGCGGCGTGCTTGCCGACGCGGGGCTCGACGAGCTTACCGCCCTCTGCGAGCGCTATGCCGATGACCCGCGCGCACAGGTCAAGAGCGCCGTCGCGCGTGCTCGCCGTCGCATGGAGCGCGAGGCCAGCGAGCACGAGCGCGTGAGCGCCATGTATGAGCTCCAGACCGAGCTTGGCGGAGACGGCGTGGTCCTTGGCGTGGACGAGGTGGGCAGGGGAGCGCTGGCCGGCCCCCTGACCGTGTGTGCCGTGGCGCTCCCGGCAGAGCCTCGCATCTGGGGCATCAATGACTCCAAGCAGCTCACGCCTGCCCGTCGCGAGGTTCTGGCGCAAGAGATCGCGCGTGTGGCCACCGCCATCGGAATCGCGCACATCGAGCCCTCAGCCATCGACGCCACGGGCATGGCCGTGTGCATCAAGGTCGCCATGGCCGAGGCCATCCGCGACGCCGGCATTGAGCCCGATGCCGTGCTCATCGACGGCAATCCCGTCCATGTCCATCCGCGTGAGAAGACCGTGGTTCACGGCGACGCGCGCATCGCCTGCATCGCCGCGGCGTCGATCGTGGCCAAGGTGACGCGAGACGAGCTCATGGTGGGCTATGACGCCGAGTACCCGGGCTATCACCTGGCCGAGTCCAAGGGATACGGTTCGCCCCAGCACATCCAGGCCATCCGCGAGCGGGGTATCACGCCCATCCACCGCATGTCGTTCTGCGGCAACTTTCTCGAGACTCCGCGGCTCTTCTAAAGAGTTTTCCCAAATAATTTGCTTAACCTTTTCCAGCTGCGCCCCAGTTGGTTCCTGCGTCGTGTCAAAACTCAACCTTTTTGCGACTTTAGGCCAAGGTTTCTGTTTGAGCCGATAGACAGATCTGTTTGAGCCACCTGTCACGCTAGTGCTGTCCCTCAACCATCGAAAGGAGCAGCCATGATGAGCAACACGGGAGCGTGCGCGGTCGCAGACGAGATCGAAGAGGTCACCGAGGAGCTTGAGCAAGCGTCTGTCGATGACACCTCGGAGGTCAAGGACTCAGCGCTGTCAGAGGACGACAAGAGCCAAGAGGCCGCCGGAACCACGGAACACGGCGCCGTACCTTCTGACGCGAGCGAGAAAGACGACGTTGCGGGCTTTGTGGAGTGCCTCGAGTGCGACCTGGACGGCGACGTCGAGGATGATCCCGAGGTTCCCATCCCCTTTGGGCTCGGTGACGCGGCGAGTGCCAAGTCGGGAGTGATGGAGATCACTCCCGAGCAGCTCGGCAAGTTCGAGGACGATGAGTGCCCCGAGATGCCTGACGTGGAGAACGAGGGTATGGGCAAGGAGCCCCACCACTCATGGGACCTTTCTACCACGGAGATTGGCAAGGAGGGCGAGAAGCTCGCGGCTGCCTATCTCTCGCAGCAGGGGTATGAGGTGGTCAAGACCAACGAGTGGTTTGCAAACAACGAGGTTGACATCATCGCGTTTGACCCTAGCGAGAACGAGTACGTCCTGGTTGAGGTCAAGACACGCACTGACTTTGGCAATAAGGAGGTCATTCCTGAGATTGCCGTGACCCGACAGAAGCAGCGGAGGTATCGCAACGCGGCGCTGCTCTACCTTGCCACGCGCGACCTCTCTCACGTGCGCTTTGACGTGATTGCCATCAACATCGTGGCCGAGCGCCATGCCAGGCTGCGCCATCTCGTGGGCGCTTACACCTTTGACTACTAATGAGCGGCGCAAACGTTCAGGTCCGCTCCGCGATAATCCGTGGCGCCGAGGCCATACCCATCACCATCGAGGTCAGTGTGACGGGTGGGCTTCCCGGCATCACCATCGTGGGCATGCCGGACGCCATGGTTCTTGAGGCTCGGCAACGTGTTCGCTGTGCCATCAAGGCTGCAGACTACACGCTTCCGCGCTGCAACGTCACGGTCAATCTCGCCCCGAGCGAGCTGAGGAAGACGGGGACGGGCCTGGACCTTGCCATCCTGACGGCGGTACTGGTGGCCACCCGCCAGGTGCCCTCGGCCGGTTTGGCTGACTGCATGCTCGTGGGCGAGCTTGGCTTGGACGGCTCCGTCTGTCCTGTTCGCGGGCTCATTGCCTTTGCGACCTATGCGCGCGAGCACAACCTCGAGCTTGTGTGCCAGGCGCTCTCGCTGCCTCCCGAGCTCAAGGGCACCTGCCGTCAGATCGACTCCATCATGCAGCTTAGGAGGGGCGTGGCCGACCTTCCCACCCCGCTCTTGGTCTCTGGCACACCCTTGCAGATTGGCCACGTCCCCTCCGAGCTCGACTTTGCCGATGTCGCAGACCAAGAGCTGGCCAAGCGGGCACTGGTGGTTGCTGCCGCAGGAAACCACGGCGTTCTGATGGTGGGACCTCCTGGCTCAGGCAAGACCATGCTCGCGCGAAGGCTGCCCTCCATCCTTCCGCCCATGGACGATGGCGAGCGCCTGCAGTCCATGATTCTGCGTTCCGTGGCGGGCGTCGACTGTGACGATGTCGCGCACGGAATACGCCCGTTTCGCTCGCCGCATCACTCGATTTCTGTGGCTGGCTTGATAGGTGGCGGCAGACCCGTCATTCCCGGGGAGATCTCGCTGGCCCATGGCGGTGTGCTCTTTCTGGACGAGTTTCCCGAGTTTGCCAACAACGCGCTCCAGGCTCTGCGACAACCACTCGAGGAACATGAGGTCAGAATAGTACGCGTTGACGGCGTGTATACCTTTCCCTGCTCCTTCATGCTCGTCGCGGCTGCTAACCCGTGTCCGTGCGGCCACCTAGGTGACCCAGCCAAGACCTGCTCGTGCTCGGAGGGTGCGGTTGCGCGCTATCAGGCCAAGCTCGCGGGCCCCCTCGTTGATCGCATCGACCTGCTCATACATGTTGGCCGCCCTCAGTCTGACTTGGTTGTACGTGGCGGAGGGGGAATGAGCTCGGCTGACATGGGCCAGATGGTTCAGGACGCCAGGTCCTTCCGACAAGAGCGCAGGAGGGAAAGGCCTGTGGACGCTCACGACCCCATCGAGAGTGCCTCGTACGAGCCCAAGGCCCTGCGCGCCCTCGAGACCCTAGGGAACCGACTGGCGCTTGGCGGCCGCGCCCTGGTGCGCGTGGGTAGAATCGCTCGAACCATAGCAGATGTCTCAGCTCACGACCTTGTACAGGAGACCGACGTCATAGAGGCCTGTGGCTATCGGACTCAGTCGAAGCTTTAGGAGGTTGGTATGGAATCAAGCAGCGATGTGGTTGCGCATGAGATGACGTTTGGGAGGTTCGACTTGCGTCCGGGTGATGACCACTATCCTCAGGCGCTTTTGGAGCTGCCCTCGCCGCCTGAGATTCTGCATGGCATAGGGGATGCGACGCTCCTTCATGAGCAGTGCCTGGGTGTCATAGGTGCCCGTCGCGCCACACCCTATGGGATGGCAGCGGCGGAGATGGCGGGCAGGATCGCCGCCGCCTCCAACGTCGTGGTCGTGTCGGGAGGGGCCATGGGATGTGACTCGTGTGCCGAGTATGCCGCTATCAACCGCGGTGGCAAGACCATCGTGGTGGCTGGAACCGGTGCCAACGTGCCGTACCCCAAGACATCCAAGGAGCTCTTTGAGCGTGCCTGGGCGGGGGAGGGTGTGGTCGTGTCGCTCTGCCCCTGGGACCAGGAGGCACGACCCTTTGCCTTCAGGCGTCGCAATGACGTCATCGCCGCCCTCAGCCATGCCCTCATGGTCGTCGAGGCAGGTGTTCCCTCTGGCACCATATCGACGGCCAACATGGCTCTCGAGCTCGGTCGCATCATCTATGCCGTGCCTGGTTCGATCTTCTCGCCCCAGTCTCGCGGCACCAACTCGCTCATCGAGCAGGGCGCGGGCATCATCGTCGACGAGGTGGGTCTCGAGGAGCGTGTGGCGCTTGACTTTGGCAGGCTCCGTGCCATCGAGCAACGTGATGACCTTGTGCTCAGTCGCGTGCTCGAGGCCGTCGTCGCCTCACCGTCACGTGTTGACGAGCTTGCCTGCAGGCTGGACAGCGAGCCCATAGGGCTGGCTCGCGAGCTCAGCGAGTATGAGATGAGCGGGCTTGTGAAGCGTTTGCCAGACGGTAGATACGCGGCGAGCGAGAAGCTCCTCTTGCGTAAAATGGACAACACGCAGGCCGGGGACGAATCCCCGCCGCGTCGCTTTGTCGTGTAGTTGCACTTGGAGGGTTGTCCCGTGGATCGTGTCATCGTCGTAGGGGGAGGGCTTGCGGGCAGCGAGTGTGCCCTGCAGCTTGCCAAGAGAGATGTGCCCGTTAGGCTCTATGAGATGAGGCCCAAGGTCAGCTCGCCCGCCCACAAGACTGACGGCCTGGCAGAGCTCGTGTGCTCCAACTCCCTCAAGGCGACGCGCCTTGACAGTGCGGCCGGACTGCTCAAGGCCGAGCTGGACATGAT
>CAJOGH010000070.1:0-1339 GCA_905233865.1 uncultured Atopobiaceae bacterium | reverse complement strand
TAACGAGGAGGTCACGCAGATACCGGAGGGTCAGTGCGTCATCGCTGCCGGCCCCCTTTGCTCTGACGCGCTCTTTGGCGCAATTCGTGAGCGAGTGGGCTCTGAGGGCGGTGCCTTCTTTGACGCCGCGGCGCCCATCGTGGACGCTGACTCCCTTGACCGCAACCGTGTCTTCGTGCAGTCGCGCTATGACCGGGATGCGAGCGGCGGGGCGGGTGACTACCTCAACTGCCCCTTTACCCAGGAGGAGTACGACCGCTTCTACGATGAGTTGGTGTGTGCCGAGCGCGTCGTGTCACGCGAGTTCGAGTCCTCTGACCTCTTCCAGGCGTGTCAGCCTGTCGAGGAGGTGGCGCGCACGGGACGACGCTCGCTGCTGTTCGGAGCACTCAAGCCAGTGGGTCTGACCGACCCGGCGACCGGGCGCCGCCCCTATGCCAATGTGCAGCTGAGGGCCGAGAACGCCGAGGGCTCCGCCTACAACCTCGTCGGCTTCCAGACCAACCTTACATGGGGCGAGCAGGCGCGCGTCTTTAGGATGATCCCCGGCCTGGAGCATGCCGAGTTCTTCCGCTATGGCGTCATGCATCGCAACTCCTTTGTGGACTCGCCCCGCGTGCTTGACCGTACCTTTGCTATTCCCGGCACCCGTGTGCGCCTCGCCGGCCAGATCACCGGCACCGAGGGATATACCGAGGCTATCGCCTCCGGCCTTCTTGCCGCGCTTAACACCTACGCTGAGCTCCGCGGCCTCGCTCCGGTGAGCCTGCCCGTCACCGGTGCCCTGGGCTCGCTCGTGGCCTATGCCACCGACCCTGCCACTGACCCTTACCAGCCCATGCACGTCAACTTTGGCATCGTGCCCCGCATGAGCGGCAAGCGCCTCTCAAAGCGCGACCGCTATGCCGCTTATAGCGAGCGCGCGAGGTCTGACCTTTCTGCCTACCTTGAGAGTCGCCCGGATCTTCTGTGTGTGGGGGAGGCCTAGGGCATGGGCGAGCGGACCACCAACGAACGTGCCGCCCAGCTCGTGGAGGACTATCTTGCCTACCTCGAGGGCGTGAGGCGCTACTCGCCGCATACCGTTCGCGCCTATCGCGTGGACCTTGAGGCGCTTGTGGCTTGGGGCGACCGTGAGGGATGTGACCTTTTGCACGTGGACCACCGCGACCTCAGGCTGTTCCTTAACTACCTGCAGCGTTCCGGCTACGAGCCCAAGACGGTCAACCGTCACCTGTCTTCCATGCGCTCCTTCTACCGCTGGCTCGTCCACGAGGGCGTTGATGTTTTCTGTACGCTCTATCTGCTTGGTTTTCAGATACCTCTCGTGTTGACCTCT
>CAJOGH010000069.1:5379-6055 GCA_905233865.1 uncultured Atopobiaceae bacterium | reverse complement strand
CTCGACGACGGACACGGACATGAGGATGATGTTGCCGGTCTGCGCGTTGGCAAACACGCCGCCACGCGCAAAGAAGGTGTAGGCGTCCATGGAACCGCCCACGAGCGTGAGCAGGTAGCCTATGCGTAGGCGCTGCGTAGGGTCAAGCGGGGTGAGCGAGCGCCTGCGCCTCGTGGCGTGCTGGTCAGCCTGCCTGCGCCTGCGCCCGCCCGCGCCCTCGCGGCGCCGCCCGCGACGATGCCTGCCGCGGCGCTCGCCTGCGGCTTTGGCCTCGCTCCCGGCCTCGGAACGTGTGTCTTCTGAGCTGTCCATACACAAAAGATAGCACGCGCGCCCTCCCGCGCGCGGCAGCGCCTGTCCCAGCGGCGGTTAAGTCATTGTTTCAGAATCACGCGATATACCAAACGGCAACACTTTTACTCAACAATGGTACGCAATGAACGTCCTAAGGAGGAGATGCTTCATGAGCAACACCATCAGCAGGCGCAGCTTTGTCAAGGGCATGGGCGCCGCGTCCGTCCTGGGTGCCACCGCGCTCGTCGCTGGCTGCGGCGGCAACGGCGGTGCCAACAACGCCAACGCGGGCGAGGGCTTCAAGATCGGCGGCATCGGCCCGCTGACCGGTGCGGCCGCCATCTACGGCAACGCCACCAACAACGCCACCAAGCTTGCCGTC
>CAJOGH010000069.1:0-5350 GCA_905233865.1 uncultured Atopobiaceae bacterium | reverse complement strand
CGGCCAGGACGACGAGCACGACCCCGAGAAGTCCGTCAACGCGTACAACAACCTCAAGGACTGGGGCATGCAGATCCTTGTGGGCTGCACCACCACCGCCCCGTCGGTTGCCGTCTCCGCCGAGACCAACTCCGACAACATGTTCCAGATCACGCCGTCCGGCTCCTCCACCGACGTCATCGGCGGCCAGCCCGACGCGAGCGGCAACGTCACGGCCCAGCGCAAGAAGAACGTCTTCCAGATGTGCTTCACCGACCCCAACCAGGGCACCGCCTCCGCCGAGTACATTGCCACCCAGAAGCTCGGCACGCGCATCGCCATCATCTACAACAACTCCGACGCCTACTCCACGGGCATCTACAAGAAGTTCGTCGACGAGGCCGCGGCCAAGGGCCTGACCATCGTGAGCACCACCACGTTCACGGACGACTCCGCCAACGACTTCAGCGTTCAGCTCAATGACGCCAAGAACAACAACGCCGACCTCGTCTTCCTGCCCATCTATTACCAGCCGGCGTCGCTCATCCTCACGCAGGCCAACTCCATGGGCTTTGCTCCCAAGTGGTTTGGCGTTGACGGCATGGACGGCATCCTCACGCTCGAGGGCTTTGACACCAAGCTCGCCGAGGGCGTCATGCTGCTCACGCCCTTCGTCGCCGACGCCCCGGACGAGAAGACCCAGAACTTCGTGAACGAGTACAAGAAGCGCTTTGGCGACACGCCCAACCAGTTTGCCGCCGATGCCTACGACTGCGTCTACATGCTCGCCGCCGCCCTGGAGAAGGCCGGCTGCACCGCGGACATGTCCAAGAGCGACATCTGCGACAAGCTCGTGAGCACCATCACCTCCGCGGACTTCACCTTCTCTGGCCTGACCGGCGACAACATGACCTGGTCGTCCACCGGCGAGGTCTCCAAGTCGCCCAAGGGCATGGTCATCCAGAACGGCACCTACGTCAGCCTGTAGTCTGACGGCTCAACCAAGGTATGGCGGGGGTCGCTCTTGCGGCCTCCGCCTTTGGTCGATAAGAGCATGCCGTGGCGCGGGCAGCCAAGCTGCCCGCTCTACGTACTGTACGAGCAAGTGGCGCGGGGGCACACCCGCGCATGGCAAGAAAGGAGGGCGAGGATGGGAATTCTGTCCAACCTTATAAATGGCGCGAGCCTGGGCAGCATCTACGCGATCATCGCCCTTGGCTACACCATGGTGTACGGCATCGCCAAGATGCTCAACTTTGCCCATGGTGACGTCATCATGGTGGGTGGCTACACCTGCTTCTGTTGCATGAGCTACCTCGGGGTGCACCCCGCCCTCGCGGTGCTCGCGTCCGTCGTGGTCTGCACGCTTTTGGGCATCATCGTGGAGCGTCTGGCCTACAAGCCGCTGCGCAACGCGCCTTCGCTCGACGTGCTCATCACCGCCATTGGCGTGAGCTACTTCCTCCAGAACGCGGCCCTGCTCATCTGGGGCTCCGACCCCAAGTCCTTCACGAGCGTCGTGGGCACGGGCTCCTTTACCCTTTTTGACGGCCAGCTGACCATCAATGTCACCACGCTCGTGGCCGTCGTGGCCAACATCGTGGTCATGGTCGCGCTGACCCTCTTTACCCAGCGCACCAAGATGGGCAAGTCCATGCGCGCCGTGAGCGAGGACAAGGGCGCCGCGCAGCTCATGGGCATCAACGTGAACAAGACCATCTCGATGACCTTTGCCATCGGCTCGGGCCTGGCCGCCATCGCTGGCGTGCTCCTGTGCAGTGCGTACCCGACGCTCATGCCCACCACCGGCGCCATGCCCGGCATCAAGGCCTTCGTGGCCGCGGTCCTGGGCGGCATCGGGTCCATCCCCGGCGCCATGCTCGGCGGCATCCTGCTGGGCATCATCGAGATCTTCGCGCGCGCCTACATCTCCAGCCAGATGGCCGACGCCATCGTCTTTGGCGTGCTTATCGTCGTCCTGCTCATCAAGCCCGCTGGTCTTCTGGGCAAAGAGATCCGAGAGAAGGTGTAGGCGAGAATGGCAGACATCAAGCAACTGTTTGGAAAGAAGCGTCGCGGCTCGCTGATTACCCTCGGCATGGTCGTCGTGGCGTACCTGGTGGTCAACGCCCTCATGATGGGTGGCGTCATCTCCAACTCGCTCACCGGCCAGCTGGTCCCCATCTGTGCCTACATCGTCATGGCCGTCTCGCTCAACCTGGTGGTTGGCGTGTCTGGCGAGCTGTCGCTGGGCCACGCCGGCTTCATGAGCATCGGCGCCTTCGTGGGCGTCACCAGCGCCACCATGCTGGCCGACGTCCTGCCGGGCCCTGCACGCCTTGTGGCCTCGCTCGTGATAGGCGGCCTCTTTGCGGCGCTCGCGGGATTTCTCATCGGCATCCCCGTCATGCGTCTGCACGGTGACTACCTGGCCATCGTGACCCTGGCCTTTGGCGAGATCATCAAGAACATCCTCAACAACCTCTATGTGGGCATGGACGCCTATGGCCTGCACTTCTCGATGAAGAGCTCGGCGGCGCTGGGCATGCAGGGAGGCTCCATCATCATCAACGGACCGCAGGGAGCGGCGGGCATCGTCAAGCTCTCCACCTTCCTGGCCGGCTTCCTGCTGGTGATCTTTGCCCTCCTGGTCGTGCTCAACCTGGTCAACTCGCGCTCCGGCCGCGCCATCATGGCCGTGCGCGACAACCGCATCGCGGCCGAGTCCGTGGGCATCAACACCACCAAGTACCGCCTGATGGCCTTCGTGGTGGCCGCCGCGCTCGCGGGCATGGCCGGCGCGCTCTACGCGCAGAACTACAGCTCCATCGTGCCCAAGAAGTTCGACTTCAACACCTCCATCCTGGTGCTGGTCTTCGTGGTCCTGGGCGGCATGGGCAACATCCGCGGCTCGGTCATCTCGGCCACGATCCTCACGATCCTGCCCGAGGCGCTCCGCGTGGTCGCGGACTACCGCATGCTCATCTACGCGGTGGTTCTTATCGTCGTCATGATCGCGTCCAACAACCCCTTCCTCAAGCAGAAGCGGGAGCAGCTCAGGCGCAAGTTCAGAAAGTGGCGAGGGCCGAGCTCGGGTGGTCCCACCCCGGACCCCGTCGCCATCGAGGGAGGTGACGCGCAGTGAAGTCCGTCTACGAGAGGCGCGTTGACACGCGCATGGTCCCGCTGCCGTCCGACTCCATAGTCCCGGAGCGCGACCTTGACCAGACGCCCGTGCTCGAGTGCCGTCACCTTGGCATCGACTTCGGTGGCCTCAAGGCCGTCGATGACTTCAACTTCACCGTGGGCAAGACCGAGATCTGCGGCCTCATTGGCCCCAACGGCGCGGGCAAGACGACCGTCTTCAACCTGCTCACCAAGGTCTACGAGCCCACGCGCGGCATCATCATGCTGGACGGCCAGGACACGGCCAAGGCCGACACGCCCAAGGTCAACCAGATGGGCATCGCGCGCACGTTCCAGAACATCCGCCTGTTTGACACCCTCACGGTGCAGGAGAACGTCATGATCGGCCTGCACAACGAGGTGCGCTGCGGCATGTGGAACTCCATCCTGCGCCTGCCGCGCTACTGGAAGACCGAGCTCGAGTTCCGCGAGCGCGCGATGGAGCTGCTGTCCGTCTTTGACATGGAGGCCTATGCCAAGTGGGAGGCTGGCAGCCTGCCCTACGGTGCCCAGCGCCGCCTGGAGATCGTCCGCGCGCTTGCCACCAACCCCAAGCTGCTGCTTCTGGACGAGCCCGCCGCGGGCATGAACCCGTCCGAGACCAGCGAGCTCATGGACAACATCATCAAGATCCGCGACCAGTTCAACATTGCCATCTTGCTCATCGAGCACGACATGGACCTGGTCATGGGCATCTGCGAGGGCATTGCCGTGCTCAACTACGGCAAGATCATCGCCAAGGGCACGCCCGACGACATTCAGAACGACCCACAGGTCATCGAGGCCTACCTGGGCAAGCAGAAGGAGGACTAGGCTATGGCGCTGCTTACCGTTAGCGACCTCCACGTCTACTACGGCTCCATCCACGCCATCAAGGGCGTGGGCTTTGAGGTCAACGAGGGCGAGATCGTCACGCTCATTGGCGCCAACGGCGCGGGCAAGTCCACCACGCTCAACACCGTGGCGGGCCTGCTGCGCCCCCGCAAGGGCGAGATCACCTTTGACGGCGAGTCGCTCGTGGGCGTCCCCGCGCACCAGATGATCCGCCGCGGCATCGCGCTGTGCCCCGAGGGCCGTCGCGTGTTCCTGCAGATGAGCGTCAAGGACAACCTCGCCATGGGCGCCTTTACCCGCGACCCTGCCGAGGCCCGCGAGACCATGGAGCGCGTCTACGAGCGCTTCCCGCGGCTGCACGAGCGCCGCCACCAGAGCGCCGGAACGCTCTCCGGCGGCGAGCAGCAGATGCTGGCCATGGGCCGCGCCCTTATGGGCAAGCCCCGCCTCATCATGCTGGACGAGCCCTCCATGGGCCTGGCCCCCATCCTGGTCCAGGAGATCTTCGACATCATCCGCGCGCTCAACGAGGGCGGCACCACCGTCCTTCTGGTCGAGCAGAACGCCAGTATGGCGCTGTCCATCGCCGACCGCGCCTACGTCCTGGACACCGGCAACGTGACCATGGACGGCGACGCCGACGACCTGGCGCACGACCCGCGCGTCCGCGACGCCTATCTGGGCGGCTAGGACAGCGCGCCTGCCCGCACCGCCCGCCCGCGTGCTACGCTAGGGCACACGACCCGTAAGGAGGCTAACGTGATCGACGGCACACCCAGGGGCTTCCGCGACATCCTTTGCACCGAGGCCGCCATGCGCGAGCGCATCTGCACCACGGTGCGCGACATCTTTGCCCGTGGCGGCTACCTGCCCATAGAGACGCCGCTCGTGGAGGACCGCGCGGTCCTGGAGCGCGGCGGCACTTTGCGCCACACGCCCTTCTGCCTCTTTGACTCCGACGGGCGCCTCCTGGTCCTGCGCCCTGACGTGACCCTGCCCGTGGCTCGCTTGGCAGCAACGCGCCTGGACGATAAGAGCATGCCCGCGCGACTCCGCTACCAAGCGCCCGTCGTGCGGGAACAGGACTCGTTCCGCGGCAAGCCGCGCCAGTTCACCCAGCTGGGCATCGAGCTCATCGCTCACCCGGAGGAGCTGGACGAGGCCGAGGTCCTGACGCACGCCGCGACCGTCTTGGACGAGCTGGGCGTGGAGCGCTGGCACCTGGTCTGCGGCTCGGTGCGCCCGCTGCTCGCCCTGCTGGACACCCGCGCGGTGGGTGAGGAGCTCAGCCGTGCCGTGCTCGCATGCGTGCACGCGTCCGACTTCGTGGGCCTGGCCCTTCTGGCAGTCG
>CAJOGH010000068.1 GCA_905233865.1 uncultured Atopobiaceae bacterium | reverse complement strand
GGTCTGCGTCTGCTCCACCAAGGCCTACACCGCGCAGATGGTCGCCGCCGTCCTGCTCACGCTCTTCCTGGCGCAGCACAACGGCTCCATGACCGCCGACGAGGTCTCGGCCAAGTTTGCCGAGCTCGCCAAGGTGCCCGACCAGATCCGCGAGGTCCTCAAGCGCAACTGGCAGGACCGTGTGGCAGCCCAGGAGTTTGACGGTTGCCACTCCTCGCTGTTCCTGGGTCGTGGTGTCAACGCCACGACGGCCGCCGAGGGTGCCCTCAAGCTCAAGGAGATCTCCTACCTCCACGCCGAGGCCTATGCCGCCGGCGAGATGAAGCACGGGCCCATTGCCCTTCTGGAGAAGGGCTTCCCCGTGGTCGTCGTCGTGCCTCGTGACCGCGTTCACGACAAGACCGTCTCCAACATCGAGGAGGTCATCGCCCGCGGTGCCACCTGCGTGGCGGTTGCCACCGACGGCGACGTTGACGTGGCCGCCCTGTGCGACAAGATCCTCTGGATCCCGGAGATCAAAGAGGAGTTCTTTGTGCCCATCGTTGCCGTCGTCCACCTGCAGTTGCTCTCGCGCTTTGTGGCGCTTGACCGCGACTGTGACGTGGACAAGCCCCGCAACCTTGCCAAGTCCGTCACGGTGGAGTAAGCATGGCTCTGGCGGGGGTTGGCGTCGACATGCTGGAGATCGCGCGCATGGAGCGCGCGATGGAACGCAGGCCTGGTCTTGTGGAGCGTGCGTTCACGGAGGAGGAGCGGCTCTATTGCGAGTCGTCCAACCGCCCCAGCGCTCACTTTGCCGCGCGCATCGCCGCTCGCGAGGCCGTTCTCAAGGCCTTGGGCTGCGGCTTTTGCGGTGGCGTGCACATCGATGACGTGTCGGTGTCGCGCAACGCCCAGGGTCGCCCCGTCGTCGTGCTCAAGGGTCGCGCCGCCGAGGTGGCGCGCGAGCAGGGCGTGCGCGAGGTAGCCATCTCGCTGAGCTTTACCCATGACCTCGCCGTGGCCAACGCCGTGGCGGTGACCGACGAGGCCAGACCAAAGAAGACCACCGAGCTGGACCAGAAGGCTCAGCTCGCCGCTACATTCAGGGAGGCGCGCTCGCTCGTGGACGAGCTGGAGCGCGTCGCGCAGGAGTGATCGTATGCAGCCTATTCTTAACGTCGAGGACGTTCGTCACGTGGAGCGCAGGCTCACCCACGAGGGTGTGAGCCTCTCCGAGCTCATGCGTCGCGCGGGCTCTGCCGTGGCCCAGGAGGTCATGGCGCAGGAGGACGTGCACCGTGTGGCTATCCTGGCCGGCACGGGTAACAACGGTGGTGACGGTTGGGTCGCCGCACGCCTGCTCAAGCAAAAGAACGTACAGGTCACCGTTGTGACACCGGTCCCGCCAGAGCGCCTCTCCACGGACCTCGCCCGTGTGGCTGCCGTGGCGGCCGTCGGCGAGGGCGTCGAGACCCTCGTGGGCCCGCCTCGCTCCAAGGTCGATGAGCTGCTCATGGGCTCCGACGTCGTGGTCGACGCCATGCTGGGAACCGGGTTCCACGGCGCGCCTGCGGCTCCCTTTGACTTCTGGATCGACGCCGTCAACGAGTGCGGTGCCTTTGTCCTCAGCGTCGACGTGCCCAGCGGCCTCAGCGCCCAGACGGGTCACGCGCCCATCTCCTTCGTGCGCGCCGACATGACCGTCACGATGATCTGCCTCAAGCCCGGCCTGCTCGTGGACGAGGGACGTGACGCCTGCGGCAGCATCGTCGTGGCCCCGCTGGCAAGCCAGACCAGGGACCTCGTGGCGGCTGCCGACCCAGTTGCCTGGCGTACCTCTGCCATCGACTACATCGACGTCATGCCGCCTGTCACCTGCGCGCAGGACAAGTACACGCGTGGCTCGGTGCTCGTGGTGGGTGGCTCGAGCCGCTACCCTGGCGCCGCCATCATGGCCGCCCGCGCCGCTGCCCGTTCCGGCGTCGGCTACGTGACGCTTGCCGTGCCCCAGCCCATCGTGGGCATCGTGCAGTGCCAGCTGGCGCACATCCCCGTCGTGGGGCTGCCTGCAAGCGAGGACGGGACGTTCTCGGCCGACGCGCGCGCGACCCTGCTGGAGATGGCGTCGCGCAGCTCCTCTGTTCTTATCGGCCCGGGCATGGGCGTGAACACGGCGACCATTGCCTGTGTGACGGCCCTGCTTGAGACCAAGGTCCCGCTGGTAATGGATGCCGATGCGCTCAACTGCGTTGCGCGCCTGACGTCCAACCGCCTGGACGAGTTCCCCGAGCTCATTCGTCGAACGTCACCTATCATCCTCACGCCGCACCGCGCCGAGCTTGGTCGCCTAGTGGGCCTTCCCGACACGCCACCCGACAGCCTGACCTCCGCGATGGAGGCTGCGCGGCGCATCGTGTGGGCCAACGGCGGCTCCGAGCTTGCCGTCGTGGCCAAGGGGACGGCCACCGCTTGCGTGGGCGTCGACATCGCGCTCGTGCCCAAGCCTGGCCCTGCCGCCCTGGCGGTCGCGGGCGCTGGTGACGTGCTGGGAGGCATCATCGCCGGCCTCGTGGCACAGAGCAAGGCCGACACCTCGCAGCTCCCGCTCCTCTGCGCACTTGCGTGCGAGACCCATGGCTACGCCTGCGCCCTCGCGCAGGAGACCTACGGTTCGCGTGGCGTGATCGCGCCCGACGTTGCCGACCAGATCGGCCGCGCCATCGATGTCATGGAGGAGCGCGCCATCGCCATGGCCACCGCCCAGTAACGCGCCCAGGATAGGCGCAACCACGTTAGGTACGAGGGGAAGTCTGTAACACATGAGGAGTCCGGACACGCGTTGGGCCTGGGTCGAGATCGACCAGGCCGCGCTCAGAAAGAACACGCGGGCGTTCAAGAACCTGCTGCCGCGCGGCACCAAGATGATGTGCGTGATCAAGGCCGACGCCTATGGTCACGGTGCCATCCCGTGCGCGCGCATCATGCACGCCGCCGGTGCCGACCAGTTTGCCGTCGCGACGGTCGACGAGGGCGTGGCGCTGCGCGAGGGCGGCATCACCTGGCCGGTGCTCATGCTCTCCGAGCCGCCCGTCGAGTCCGTGCCCCTGCTGGTGGAGCATGACATCATGCCCACCGTCTACACCGAGGAGTTCGCCCTTGCCTATGGCGAGGCCGCGGCCGCCGCGGGCAAGGTGGGCTACTACCATCTGGCCGTCGACACGGGCATGAACCGCATTGGCCTGCGCTCCAACGAGGTCGTCGACTTCCGCCGGGCCATCGACTTTCACCGCGGCCTGGTGTGCGCGGGCACCTTCACGCACTTTGCCACGGCTGACGAGCCGCGCAACTGGGACTTTGAGCTCCAGGTCAAGCGCTTTAAGGACGCGATTGGCTACCTGCGCGATGCCGGCTTTGACCCTGGCCTGGTCCACTGCGACAACACGCCTGGCACCGTGCTTCACCCCGAGCTGCACCTGGACATGGCGCGCGTGGGCGTGGGCCTCTACGGCATGCACCCCTGCGACGCCACCCGCGGCCTCGTTGACCTCGAGCCGGTCATGTCCGTGCGTGCTCGTGTGACGCGTGAGCTGTACCCCAGCGTGGGCGCGGGCGTCAGCTATGGCTGCACCTATCGCGTTCCCAAGCAGAACGTCCAGGTCGCCACCATTCCCATCGGCTATGCCGACGGCCTGTCCCGCACCCTCTCCAACCGCATGAAGGTCCTCTGCCACGGCATGCGCTGCCGTCAGGCCGGCAACATCTGCATGGACCAGTGCATGTTCGCCATCGACGTGAACACCAACCGCAGCTACCACCCCTCTGACGAGGTCCACTACGGCGACCTGGTCACCATCATCGGCCGCGACGGCGACGAGGAGATCACGGTGGACGAGATGGCTGAGCTCCGCGGCACCATCAACTACGAGGTCACCTGCGACTTTGGCCTGAGGCTCCAGAAGGTCTATGTCTAGGCGGCGCGTCGAGCGCACCTATCTCATGGACGAGGACGGCGCGATGGCACAGATGCAGATGGACGGCCACACCAACCAACAGCCCCGCGAGGTCGCGCTTGACGACATCGCCGCCGCCATGGCGGGCTGTCGCCTGTGCACCCTAGGCGACACGCGCACGAACATCGTCTTTGGCTCGGGCAACGCCCACGCGCGCGTGATGCTCATTGGCGAGGCGCCGGGGCGCAACGAGGACGAGACCGGGAGTCCCTTCGTGGGCGCGGCCGGCTCCAAGCTCGACGGCTTTTTGGAGCGCGCGGGCCTTTCCCGTGACGGGGTCTACATCGCCAACGTCCTCAAGTGCCGACCGCCGTCAAACCGCGACCCCAAGCCGCAGGAGATCACTGCCTGCGCGCCCTATCTGCGCGAGCAGATCAGAAGTATCTGGCCCGACGCCATCGTGTGCCTGGGCAACTTTGCGTCCCAGTTCGTCCTCAGAACGGGCAAGGGCGTCACGGCGCTGCGCGGCAGGCTCCACCAGGCGGGCCACTTTGTGGTCGCGCCCACCTACCACCCGTCGGCGACTATCTACCACCCCGACTGGGCGGACCTCATCGTGGAGGATCTGGGCCTCGTGCGCGCCTGGCTTGACGAGCACCCCCAGGACGACAAGAGCATGCGCAAGGAGGGTCTCTCGTGAGCGCCATTCAGAGGCTTGGCGTGGGCCGCTATGCCACCTCGACCACAGAGGGCACCATCCAGCTGGGCCGCGCGCTCGGCGAGGTCCTGCGCGCGGGTGACATCGTCGTGCTCAACGGCGACCTGGGCGCGGGCAAGACGCAGCTCACCAAGGGCATCGCAGCCGCACTGGGCGCCACGACCGATGTGGTGAGCCCCACCTTTACCATCCAGATGGTCCATGAGGGAACGGACGTGGACCTCTGCCACTTTGACCTCTATAGGCTCGAGGACCCCGAGCAGCTCGGTGACGCCGGCCTTCTGGATGCCGCGGGAGGGGACTGCGTGTGCGTCATCGAGTGGGGCGAGCGCTTTGCCGATGACATAGGCCCCGAGCGCCTGGACGTCCTTCTGACCAAGGGCGAGCCGCCCGTTGACGCGTTGGGTTGCGACGACCTCATTGAGGTCCCGCGCACGATCGAGTTCGTTGCCTGCGGCTCGCGCGCCGAGGAGGTCGTCCGCTCCCTGGACACACACATCATGGACAGCCTCTCGCTGTCCGACTGAGAGGCACCTATGAACGCTACACCCAACGGACCCGTGACGGTCCTGGCCCTTGACACCTCTGATGACATGCTCTGCTGCGCCGTCGCGCGGCTCTCGGGGCTGGCTGCGGGGGCGAGCGTCGAGGTGCTTGCCGCAGCCGACCACCCCTGCCGCCGTCGTTCCAACCAGGAGCTCGTGACGACGGCCCAG
>CAJOGH010000067.1 GCA_905233865.1 uncultured Atopobiaceae bacterium | reverse complement strand
CAGGTCCTCCTGCGTGAGGTCCTGCAGGGTGCGGCCCTGCTCGATGCAGTCGGCAACGATGTGCCCACTCACGCTGTGGGCATCGCGGAAGGGCATGCCCTTTCCCACGAGGTAGTCGGCCAGGTCGGTGGCGGCCATGAAGCCCTCGTGCGAGGCGGCGCGCATGGCGTCGTCGTGCACGTGCATCGTGGCGACCATGCCGGCCACGGCGCGCAGCGACCCCTTGACGGTGTCGACCGCGTCAAAGAGCGGCTCCTTGTCCTCCTGGAGGTCCTTGCCATAGGTGAGCGGCAGGCCCTTGAGCGTTGTCAGAATGCCCACGAGAGAGCCCATCACGCGGCCGGTCTTGCCGCGGACGAGCTCGGCAAAGTCGGGGTTCTTCTTCTGCGGCATGATGGAGGAGCCCGTGGCGTGCGTGTCGTCCATGGTCACGAAGCCAAACTCGGCGCTGCTCCACAGGACGAGCTCCTCGCACAGGCGCGACAGGTGCACCTGGCACAGGGCGCAGGCGTAGATGAGGTCGCACACGAAGTCGCGGTCGCTCACGGCGTCCATGGAGTTGGGGATCACACCGTCCATGCCCAGGTCCTCGGCGACGGCCTCGCGGTCCAGCGGATAGGTGGTGCCGGCAAGCGCGGCGGCACCCAGCGGGCTCACGTTGGCGGCGGCAGCGGCGGCCTCCAGGCGCGCGAAGTCGCGCGCGAACATCCAGAAGTAGGCCAGCAGGTGGTGGCTAAAGAGCACCGGCTGGGCGGGCTGCAGATGGGTGTAGCCAGGCATGACAACGCCAAAGTGCTGTTGCGCGCGACCCAGCAACGCCTCCTGCAGGCGCACGATCTCGCTCTGAAGCTTGTGGGCAAAGAAGCGCGCGCCCAGGCGCGTATCGAGCACGGACTGGTCGTTGCGGGAGCGACCCGTGTGAAGGCGGCCGCCGTCCTCGCCAATGTTGAGCGTCAGCACGCGCTCGATGGCCATGTGGATGTCCTCGTCCACCTCAGGGTCAAGCGCAAAGTTGCCGCTGCGAATCTGCGCGGCGATGGCATCGAGGCCCTCCGTGATGTTGGCGGCCTCGGCCTGTGAGATCACGCCCTGCCTGGCAAGCATGCGGGCGTGTGCCTTGGAGCCGCGGATGTCCTCGCGCCACAGGCGCTTGTCAAAGGTCAGCGATGCACCAAAGAGCTCGAGCTTGCCCGTGGGGACGGCCTTGAAGCGACCGCCCCACAGGGGCATGTAGTAGTCAAAGTCCTCGCCCTCCTGGGCGGCCTTGTCGTCGCGCGGCGCAGCAGTCATGCTCGTATCTCCCTACTTGGAGCAGTGGGCGGGCGTCTCCACGTCCGCCTCGGCGTGAACCTCGGCCAGCTCGTCGTCAAGCTCGGCGATGTCGCCGCCCACGGACTTCTGGGCCCACACCTTGTTGGGCAGGCCAAAGAGGTCCATGAAGCCCTCGGCGCTGGAGCGGTCGTAGGTGTCGCCCTCGTCGTAGGTGGCAAGGCCAAAGTCGTACATGGAGTGGTTGGACTTGAGGCCCGTGACCACACAGCTGCCCTTGTAGAGCTCCATGCGCACCACGCCGGTCACGGTCTTCTGGCTGGAGGCAAAGAAGGCGTCCAGCGCGCTCTTGAGCGGGGTGTACCACAGGCCGGAGTAGACGGCGCGCGCCCAGGCGTGCTCCAGGTCCAGCTTCTGCGCAAGCAGGTCGGCGGGCAGGCACAGGTTCTCGAGCGCCTTGTGCGCCTTGATGAGGGCGAGGGCGGCGGGCTGCTCGTAGCACTCGCGGCTCTTGAGGCCCACCACGCGGTCCTCGATGGTGTCGATGCGGCCAAAGCCGTTGGAGCCGCAGATCTCGTTGAGGGTCTCCACAATCTGGAGCATGGAGAGCTTCTTGCCGTTGACGGTTACGGGCTTGCCGTGGCTAAAGCCAATCTCCAGCTGGGTGATCTCATCGGGGGCCTCGGTGGGCTCACAGGTCATGACCCACGCGTCGCGCGGAGGCTTGTTCCAGGGATCCTCCAGCACCCCGCACTCGATGGCGCGGCCCCAGACGTTCTCGTCCAGGCTGTACGGGGACTCCTTGTTCACCTCGATCTGGATGCCGCGCTCCAGGCAGTAGTCGATCTCGGACTGGCGCGTGGTGAACTCCCACTCGCGCACGGGCCCCAGGATCTCGATGTTGGGGTCAAGCGCCTGGCACTCCAGGGTAAAGCGCACCTGGTCGTTGCCCTTGCCGGTGCAGCCGTGAGCGATGGCGGCCGCACCCTCCTTATGCGCGATCCGTACCAGGTGTTTGCATATGACCGGACGCGAGAGCGCAGAGAGCAGCGGATAGGTGTTCTGGTACATCGCGTTGGCGGCGATGGCGTCGGCCACGGCCGTATCGCAGAACTCGTCGCGCATGTCCACCGCATAGGAGGCGATGGCGCCGAGCTTGGTGGCCTTGTCGGCAATGGCCTGGATGTCAGAGGAGCCCGGCTGGCCCAGGCTTGCGCAGACGCAGATGACGTCGTAGCCGCGCTCCTGCAGCCACGGGATGAGCACCGTCGTGTCGACGCCGCCGGAGTATGCGAGCACTACCTTCTTCTTGGAGTCCGTCATGGTCTTCCCCTTCCTGGGTGCGGGCCTCTTGCCCTGGTTACCTTTGCGGATAGGGCGGCTATGCCGCCTGGGATAGCTGATTGCCTATAACTATGTGCTGAGAGTGAGCTAGCACAAAGGACGTCGTTTCGAGGTCCTCGGTGGGCGCGGACGACCGGGCTTGCCGGTGGCCCGCTTCTATCGCGCGCTACGGAGCTTGTTAACGAGATGCTCGAACTCTTGGCCGCTCTCGCCACTGGATGCCACGACCATGATCGTGTCGTTGCCCGCTAGCGAGCCCACGACGTCGGGTAGGTCGGCCGCATCGATGGCGGCGGCGATTCCGGGTGCCGTGCCCGGCTGTGCCTTGACCAGCACGAGGTTGTCAGCCCTGTTCACGTCCAGGACGAGGTCAGAGACCATCCGCTGGAGGTGCAGGTCCTCGGCTAGCACGTAGATTCCCTCAGGGAGCTTGCGCAGCCCCATGTCCGCGATGTCGCGCGACACGGTGGCCTGCGTGCACTTGAAGCCAGCCTCACCAAGCTCCTCAACGAGGGCGCGCTGGGTGCGAATGGACTTCGCGCGCACGATGTCACGGATCGCGTCCTGTCGATCGTTGCGCCTCTTGACCATTGCTGCCCCCTTTCGCATGCGGTGAGCATAGCTTTTCCGTGACAATGACTGTAACCGCATAAAGCACGCCGGTCAATCGCAGCGCACACGCACGTCACGACAACGAAACATATTCACGCATATCTCCACGAAGAGGGTCGCCTTGGGCGACAAGAACCTGCACTAGCCAGCCTTGTAGACCAGGTAGGCCTCGGCGCACGAGCTCGTGATGGTGGCCATGGGCCAGGTCCTCGTGGTGACCTCCACGCAGGTGGGATCATAGACCGTCACGTTGTCGGCCGCGTCACACGCGATGAGCAGGACCCAGTGCGGGCCATGCCCAAAGGAGCTGCCCTTGATCTGGCAGAGCACCGGCGAGGTGTTGGTGATGGAGCCGGCGATGCTGTCGTTGCTCAGGTCCTCCAACTTGTTGATGGAAAGGCCCAGGTCACCGGCGACCGAGGTGAAGAAGGTGCCCTGGGTCCCCGCCTCGCCGCCGGCGCCGCCCACGTTGGTGGCAAGCGCTGCCATGTCAGCGGGCGTCTTGTCTGTCTTGCTGTTGAGCCCCATGTAGGCCATGGACAGGCAGGTGGGGCCCGAACCACTCACAGCCAGCGGCAGGCCGTTGTAATCAACGTTGCCCCAGCGCTCGTCCCAGTCGTAGACCGACGGGATGGAGTCGATGGAGTCAGAGCCGTAGGCACGTGCGCTCTTGTCGGCATCAGGGTAGGCGCGCACAAAGTCGATGGCATCGGGCTCATCGACGGCAAGCTGCACGATCTTCTCGCTGGGATAACGGTCGGTGTTCTTGGCGATCCACTGGATGGCGTCGGCGCGGTTAAGGGCGGGCTCGAGCTTCTTTACCAGCGCCTCGCTCGCGCTCGCGCTCACACGCCCGTCACCCGAAGCGCTGCCCACCGTAGCCTGCTGCTGCGTCTCTGCCTGGTTGGAGCATCCGCGAACGCACGAGGAGATGCCAAAGATGAGAAGGCCAATGACCGCCAGGGCAGCGACGCCCGCGATGATGGGCATGAGCCCGCGCGAGCGAATCTGGTCAGCGACGCCCGAGCGCTGCCCGTAGTTCATGCTGCGGCGCTGCAGGGTATAGCCCGTGCTGCGACGCGAGTTGCCATTGAGGGAGCGTCCGCCAGCCGACGAGCGACTACGACGGGAGCGGTGACCATCGGAGGAGCGACGCGGACGGGGAGCGGGGTCGCCAAGCTCGCGGCCAATGGGTGAGGACTTCCTGTCGACCATGGGATACCTGCCTTGCGCGTGTGGTTTATGGACGTTTCCAAGTAGGTATGGTGTTTCTTTATGATACCTGTTTGCCTGCTATTCTTACAGTCGCAAATTGGAAATCGTACGCGAGAGGTCGTTAATCGTGCGTCAGTTAATCGAGCAGTTCCTCAAGTTTGGTGTCGTGGGCGTCATCGCCTTCTTTATCGACTTTGGCGTCATGGTGGCGCTCGTCGAGCTGTGCCACATGGACGCGGTCATCGCCGCCGGCATCTCGTTCGTCGTGTCGGTCATCTTCAACTACGTCGCGTCCATGCGCTTCGTGTTCGAGCACCGCGAGGACCTCTCGCGCAGGCGCGAGTTTGTCATCTTCGTCATTTTGTCCGTCATTGGCCTGGTCATCAACGAGCTCATCATGGTCGGCGGCGAGTGGGCCTTCACGCAGGCAGGTGTCAACTACGCGGGCGGCCCCTACTACATGGGCGTCAAGATCTTTGCGACCGCGGTCGTCATGATCTGGAACTTCGTCAGCCGCCGCGTCTGGCTGGACGGCTCCAACCGATAAGAGCCTATAGCTGCACGGCATCTCCCGAGCGCCAGCCCGTATGTCTTGCTACAGGCGAGCTGTCGCGCAAAGGACGCGCGCCAGCCGCTGCGCACCCGCTTGCTCGCTCCAGGGCGGCAGGCTGCGTAACTCGCCGCAAAGGGCGCGGCTCAGACATACTCGCCTCCCGCCGCCCTTGCGCTCGCAAGCTGCTCCGCGAGCCTTTCGCAAGGCATACGCGCTGACGCCAGGGGGCGGTGCGTGCGCTACTGCGGCGGCAGTCCCGTGGCGATGATCTGCTCCAGGGCGTCCTCGTCCAGCACGGGCACGCCCAGCTGCTGTGCCTTCGTGAGCTTGGAGCCAGCCTTGGCGCCAGCGACCACGTAGCTCGTCTTCTTGGACACGCTGCCGCTCACCTTGGCACCCAGCGCCTTGAGCTCAGCCCCAGCCTCGTCACGCGTGCGCCGCTCCAACGAGCCAGTGAGCACGAAGGTCATGCCC
>CAJOGH010000066.1 GCA_905233865.1 uncultured Atopobiaceae bacterium | reverse complement strand
GTTCAAGGCGCTCATGGCCCACATGGCCAACGGGGACGCACCGCTGTACTTCCACTGCACCGCAGGCAAGGACCGCACAGGCATGGCCGCGGCCATCATGCTCATGGCCCTGGGCGTGCCCGAGCCCGCCATCATGGCCAACTACCTGGCGACCAACGACTACCGTGCCGCCATCATCCAAGAGGCCGCTGCCGCGGCCCCGCCCGAGCGGCGCGAGATGGTGGCCATAGCCAACGGTGTGCAGGAGGAGACCCTACGGAAGGTACTCGACGCGATCGACGCGGAGTATGCCACGCGCGAGGAGTACCTGGCCGACGAGTTCGATCTCGGCCTCTCAGACCTCGAGGAGCTGCGCGACCACTACCTGGAGTAGCGCGACCTCACGCGCTGGCGGCAAGGAAGGCGCACGACAGCATGACGACCCGCTTGCGGGCACGTCCCACAAAGCCATGACCGCCGCCCTCGATGACCTCAAGGCGGGCGTGGGCAAAGGTGCCCGTTGCGCGCTCGGAGTAGGACAGGGGCACGAGCGCGTCGTCAGTGCCGTGGACGATAAGAACCTGCCCCTGGAAGGCTCCCATGTGCTCAAAGAAGTCGCACGCCCGCGCATCGAGCACGTAGCGACGGCCAAGCGGCATCCACATGCTGAACGTCTCGGGCACATCGTCCGCGCTGGGATAGCGCCGGCACATGTCATCGTGGATGGAATAGGCCGGATAGCACAGGACCATGGCCTTGATGTCGTCAGGACAACGGTCCGCAAGGAGGGTGCAGACGGCCGCACCCTGGCTCTGTCCCATCAGGACCACGCGGCGCGCATCAAACTCAGGCTGGTCGCGCACCCAGTCAAGGACCGCCTCAAGGTCGTCGGTCTGGGTGCACACCGACATATCCGTGGTGTCGCCCGTGCTGCGCGACCCCACGGCACCGCCGCAGAAGTCAAGGCTCAGCACCGCATACCCCATGTCCTCAAAGGCAGGCGCAAAGTCGTGGGCCCACTGGTGCGTCCCACCCAGGCCATGAGCCATGATGACGATGGGCACGGGCTCGCGCGAGGCACCCTCCCGATGGGCGTGCGGATGCCAGACCTCGGCAAAGATGCGTTGCTTGCCGCGGCTCACCAACACCTCGCGTCCCATAAGTCCTCCCCATCGTCGTGTGATACCACTCTACCGTGCCTAGGCAACGCTCGCGCCGTGTTTTCGGCAGAGTGCGGTCTGCGCTTACGGAACGGTACGAGCCGTCTGCAAGCGCAAGCATGCCGCGCGAGGCGGCAGGTGGTAGTCTAGGGTTGGACTGTTGCCAAGCTCAGGGGGACACCTATGCAAACTACGAGGACCACCAAGCAGCGCATCCTTGACGCGATGGGCCTCACCCGCCACTCCAAGTACGTGACGCACTACTTTGACCTCCTCAACATGAGGTCGGCCCTCTACATGTGCGTGACGGTCCTGCTCCTGGAGGCCTGGGTCATCAACCACTACATCGACATCATCCTCCACGCGGAGTCCAACAAGGTCCGCCAGCTCCCGTGGATCGTCAGTCACATGTGGCCCTACGTCACGCTCTCGCTCATAGCCATCATCACGCTCGTCCTCATAGTCCTCTATCAGCGCGAGAAGATAAAGACGCGCATACCACCCGTCCTGAGCATGGTCGTGTTCGCCCTGTCGTGCGCGGCGTTTGGCCTCTACATCGGCCTGGACGACTACAAGGCCGGCGAGCAGATCCTCACCTTCATGACCATGGCGCTGTTCGTGCTGTGCCTCATAACCTGGAGACCCGTCGTCTCCCTGCTCTTGTCGACCGGAATGTTCTACGGGTTCTACACCCTGTGCAACCAGATATCGCCCGCCTCCAACGCCACGCGCATCAACCTGGCCACGATGTGGGTGGCCATCACGATGGTAGCCTTTGCCCACTACGCCTCGGCACGCTCGCGCGCCCGCCAGGCCGAGGAGCTCGAGCAGGCCAACGAGCAGCTGCGCGCCGTGGCCTACACCGACGACCTCACCGGCATCCCCAACGCGCGCGCCTTTAGGAACGCCGTGGCGGAGCTCATGACCACCGTCGACGACCCCACCAACTACCTGGTCATGTACCTGGACATCGAGGGCGTCAAGGGCTTCAACGAGAAGCACGGCTTCCACGCCGGCGACTTCCTCCTGCGCGCGATGGCCAACGAGCTGAGGGCCATCTACCCCGACGTGCCCGTCGCGCGCGTCAGCGACGACCACTACGTCGTGTGCTGCAAGACGGACGAGTGGGAGGAGGGCTTCAAGCACATGTCGGACCGTCTCAACGAGATGCGCAGCAACGTGACGATGACCCTCAAGTGCGGCGTCTACGTCTTTGAGGACAACCACACCAAGTCCGACGTGGCCGTGGAGTGCGCCCGTCGCGCCTGCGCGCTCACCAAGGGTCGCTTTGGCGAGGACGTCTACTTCTACGACGCCAAGCTCCGCGAGGAGTTCATCATGCGCCAGCACGTCCTCAACCACGTGGACGAGGCGGTCGAGAAGGGCTGGATCCAGCCGTACTACCAGCCCGTCATGCGCCTGTCCGACACGACCATCTACGGCCTGGAGGCCCTGGCCCGCTGGGAGGATCCCGAGTTCGGGCTGCTGCCGCCCTTCCGCTTCATCGACGTGCTCGAGGACCGCAGGCAGATCCACAAGGTGGACCGCTGCATCATCAAGAGCGCGTGCCGCCTGCTGTCCGAGCGCATGGCCCAGGGCAAGTGGGTCGTGCCCGTGTCCGTGAACCTCTCGCGCCTGGACTTTGAGCTGTGCGACATCGCCGGCTACATCATCCAGTGCTGTGAGACCTACAACGTGCCGGCCAGCCTCATCGACGTAGAGATCACGGAGAGCGCGCTGTCCAGCACCGCGGGCCCGCTCAACGAGTCGCTGCACCGCATGCGCGAGTACGGCTTCAGCCTGTGGCTGGACGACTTTGGCTCCGGCTACTCGTCGCTCAACGTCCTCAAGGACTTCGAGTTTGACGTGCTCAAGATTGACATGCAGTTCCTCAGGGACTTTGAGACCAACCCACGTGGGCGCGAGCTGACCCAGGAGGTCGTGCGCCTGGCCAAGAACCTCGGTCTCACCACGCTCACCGAGGGCGTGGAGACCGACGAGCAGAGCGCGTTCCTGCGCGAGATCGGCTGCGACCGCGGGCAGGGTTACCTGTTCTCCAAGCCGGTCACGGGACCGGAGCTCACGGCCGCCGTGGACGAGGGACGCCTGCTTCTTCCGCCCGAGGCCACCGAGCCTCGCTCCTAACCGGCCGACAAGAGCCACCTGCTGCTACACTTGTGCCATACCCGACCCGGGAGGGAACCATGAACCGTCGCGACCTCAACAACCAGCCGCCCAGCACCCCAGGCAAGCCCATCGGGCACCTGCTGTCCTGGCAGATCGCGGTGCTCCACGTGGAGTCCAACAGCGCCGAGGACGCGACCAACTTTCCTGACTACCTTGCCAACCAGGTGAACATCGCCCAGGCCCTGGGTTCGGCCATGCTCGAGGGCAAGAACGTCGTGACCAACAACGAGGGCATGTCCTACGCGGTGCTCGTGTCGCGCCAGCAGGACAACGGCGCCCGCGAGATACTCGCGCCTAACGACGCCGACTACGAGCGCTGCGCCCCCGCCGTGTCCAAGCTGCTCCTTGAGGGCTACGACCATTCCATGCTGGCGCTCTACGATGACGGCGACGTGGTGCCCTTTGTGCCGCAGGCCGACGCTGGCACGCTCTAGGTACGCGAGGGCGACCTAGGCCTCCACGAAATCAAGCAACTCAGTGAGCGGCCCCTGCGACAGGACGCTCACGCGATGCATGGCGCGCGAGATCGCGGTGTACAGGCGACGGCGCGCGAGTGGCGTAGACGGGTAGACCTCCTGGCTCGCGTCAGCAACGATCACCTGGTCAAACTCGAGCCCCTTGGCAAGAGCGAGATCAAGCGCGACCACACCCGAGGCCGGCAGCTGGTCGTTGCGGCCAATCGTGGTCACACCCTCGACCTTGCGCCCGATCCACTCCGCACGACGGCGGTCATCGCAGATGATGGCGCAAAGGCCGCCCGCCTGGGAGGCCTGATCCACCTCGCGTGCCAGCCCTTCCAGATAGGCCTCGGGCTCGGCAGGCAGGGCGCAGACGTGCGGGCGCACGCCAGCCGTCCTCACGCTGGAGAGGGTACCTGCCTCCTCGCGCGAGAGCAGGCCGCTAAAGAGCTCGGTGATCTCCGGCGAGGAGCGATAGCTGGTGCGCAGGAGCACCTCGTCCACCTGCCCGTGGGACTCGGCAAAGATCTCGCGCGTCTGCTCAAAGGTCGCAGAGCCGCGGTAGATGGCCTGGTGCTCGTCACCTAGGAGCAGGAAGTGCGCGCGCGGGAAGCAGGCCGAAAGAACCATGAGCTGGGCGGCGGTATAGTCCTGGACCTCGTCCACCATCACAAAGCGGACGCGCGGCGAGCTCGCGCCCAAAAGCGCGCACCTCAGGTAGAGCCACTCCACGCTCGTGATGGAGGCCTTGCCCGTGATGGCGCACCCGATGCGGTCCAGACGCAGCCACTCGGCCGCCTCGATCCGCTCGTGCGCCTGCCCATAGACCCAGCGCGCGTATTCCTTGGCGTGCTTTGCGACTTGGTCCTCGTTGTCCACGCCTAGGACCTCGCCAAAGATCTCTATCTGGCGGTCCAGGTCAAGGCCGAGCATCTCCTCGCGCAGTTCGTCGCCGCGCGACAGGGTGTCCAGGCGCGTCTCGAGCTTCTTGTGCAGGTCCTCCTTGACCAGACTCATGGCGCGCGGCCCAAGGCCGAACTTGCGCGTGCACTTGTCGACGCTCGCCAGGACCTGACTGGGCTTGAGAAGGGTCACATCGTCTTGCTCAAGCGCGCGAAAGTCGCGCAGCACAAGCTTGAGGGTGGGGATGGCCACGCCTATGCGCGCAAGGTCGCCCGGCGTGGTCTCGCGACCCTCGCCACGACCGCCCACGCCCTGCTGGTCCAGAAAGGCGCTCCAGGTAAAGACCTGCGGGTTGGCCTCGCCCAGCGAGGGCAGGACCTGGTCGATATAGCTGGAGAACACGTCGTTGGGGCTCAGCAGCATGACCTGGTCGGCGCGTAGCGTGTCACGCTCCTGGTACAGCAAAAAGGCGATGCGCTGCAGCAGCACGGACGTCTTGCCCGAGCCCGCGATGCCGTTGACCAGAAGCACCGGCACGTCCTCGTGGCGCACGACCTCGTTCTGCTCGCGCTGGATCGTGGCCGTAATGTCACGAAGCTTCTGCGTGTGCTCGTGGCGCAGGGCCTCAAGCAGCAGCGAGTCCTGGATGGCCACGGTGGTGTCAAAGTAGGTGTTCAGGTGGTCGCGCAGGATGTCAAACTGGCGGCGCAGCTCGAGCTCGACCGTGCGGCGCTTGCCACCCACCTCATAGCTCGTGCGCCCCGTCTCCTGGTTGTAGTAGGTCTGGGCAATGGGACTGCGCCAGTCCACGACCAGCTGGTTGCGCTTCTCGTCCATGATGCGTAGACGTCCATGGGCTCGGCGCCGGCGCGCATGCGAAGGCGGACCTTGGCAAAGTAGGGGCGCGCCAGCAACAGGAGGGTGCGACGGAGCTTCTCAAGCGTGAAGTCGTGCGACTGGTTGTAGGCGTCAATGACCGCGTTGAGCGTCTCAATGGCGGCCAGGGTCTCCATGGCCTCGTCCGTACCACCAAAGTCGGGGCGGATCTCCTCGCTCATGTCACGCAGGTCCTGGGCGGCCTGCACCTGCGTCACGTTGATCTGACGGTCAAGGTCGTCTCGTATGGCCAGGAGCTTGGCGTACACCTCGCTCAGGTGCGCCTGCTCCTCCTGCATGATGCGGTCTTCCACATGTCCTCCCTTTGCTGCTACGTCATTGTAACGGTACGGAGGGGCCTAGCTTGGCGACGCAGCTTCCGCAACGCTCAGGCGCAAGGCGTGCACACGGGACCTCGGACGTTTTTTCGGACGAACGGGCTACGCGGCGTAGCCCAGCTCCTCGCGCCGCTGCCTGATCGTCTTCCAGCCGAGCGACTTCTTGATCTTCTTGCTACGGTACCACTCGATGTATCCGTCGAGTGCCTCCGCGAACTCCTCGAAGGTCACGCCCGTCCAGTCGCGGTGGGCGAAGAAGTCGCTCTTGAGCGTGCCGAAGAACCCCTCGCACCTCGCGTTGTCCGGGCTGCGGGCCTTGCGCGACATGGAGCGCGTCACATGGCCGGACTCGCAGGCCTCGCGCCAGTCGTCGGTCATGTACACCGCGCCGCCGTCGCTGTGGACGACCAGCGGCCTCCCGGCGGTCGGCCCCACCTCGGCGATGAGGTCGCCGAGCATGCCGACCATCAGGTCCTTGTCGGGGTGGCGCGAGACCCGCCAGCACACGGGCCAGCCGTCGAAGCAGTCGATCGCCGGCGAGAGGTAGGCCTTGAAGCCGTCGAGCGCGAACTCGGAGACGTCGGTGACGGCGAGCAGCCCGGGCTCGGGGGCGGAGAAGTCGTGAGTGCCGTCCTCGCGCAGGGGCAGGTTCGCGGGTCTCTTGGCGAGCTCGCCCCCGTAGCTGTTGTACCTGGCCTTGCGCTCGACCTCGGCCGCCTTGTGCGCGACGAGCCCCTCCTCGGCCATGATCGCCCTCACGACCTTCTCCGAGGCCACGACGGGCGTGTCCGCGTCGCCCTCGGCGAGGTCGCGCCACGAGACCGGCTCGCCCTCCCCGGACCTGAGGTCGGCCGTCACGCTCTCCGAGCCGTACGCGCCGCCGCTCGCCTCGAACGACGCCCTGACGCGCGCCCTCAGCGGCCCCTTGGGGTCGGGGCGGGAGAGCCGCGCCCTCTGGTCCTCGTAGGTGCTCTTCGGTATCGACAGCGTGGCGCACACGTCAGCTAGCGTCACCCCCGCGCCCGCCTCCCTGGCCGCCTGGCCCGCGCGGTACTTCTCCACGTTGGTCAAACAGCCAGGGCCTGGTGCTTTTAGGACGTCCAACACCGCCAAGGCCTCCGCGAGCTTGACCTCGGTCATCCGCGCCCGCTCCTCCGGGTCCTCGGGCAGGTCGGCGCCCCAGTCGCGCCAGTCGGTCTGCTCTGCCATCCTCTCGATGTCAGCCAAGGTGGGCCTCCGCTCCGCGTGGTCTGTCCTGGCAATTCTAGCGGTTCGGCGGCGGTTGCTGGCGTAGTTCGGGCTGCCCTCGCCGTGGGCGCAGTGCATGCGCGAGACCCTGTCCGGCATCTCGGCCGCCACCAGCTCGCCCTCCTCCTCCAGCCTCAGCCACACGGAGAGGTTGTTCCTGGTGGGGAACAGCGGCAGCGTCTCGCACGCCCTGCTCATCGAGAGCCCGCTCTGGTGGAACTCCCAGAGTATGCCCTCCCGCTCTTTCTTGGTGTACATCGGACTCCTTCCTGGACCCTTGGCAGGTCCGAGATTTTGTCCGAGGTCCCTTTTCGGCCTCAGTGCACGTTTTGCTCTGGGTCGGCCGACTTGGCTGAGGGGCAAAAGAGCGTGCGGTTGAGGAAGGCGCACGCTATCAGGATGAAGCTCGCGATGAACATCCAGAACAGGAAGAGTGCCACGGTGGAGAGGCTCCCGTAGAGCGCATCGAAGTTGCAGAAGTGGTCGACGTACACGCGGAAGCCCTGGGTCAGCGCGCCGCACAGGACAGAGGCGATGGCCGCGCCTGGCAGCTGGCGGACGAGCGGCCGGGAGCCAGAGGGCAGGAACGTGTAGCAGACGTCTAGCAGGACGACGCCTACGGCTATGGATATCACCAGGCTGACGATGTCGGTGTTGCCCGCCTGCGGCTCAAGGCCCGGTGCCACCGTGGCGGCCGCACGCATCAACGCGCTGCCAAACACGAGGTAGACCGTAGCGGCAATGAGGGCAACGACCACAAATGCCACGCCTGCAGAGATCGCGGCAACCGCCAGACCGCTCCGCTCCTCACGCACCCCGTACGCCGCGTTCAGGCCACGGCATAGGGCGCCGATTCCCTGCGACGCCGTCAGGAGCAGCGCGAGGGTGGAGAGCGAGAGGGCGACGCCCGACTGACCGAAGGCGTCCTTCACGAGTGTCCGCACGAAGCTGTCGAACGCGTCGGGGACTATGGCGCACAGGAACTCGGCCACCTCGCGCTGGCCAAGCCCCGTCATGGTGACGAGCGAGATGCTCAGCGTGATGAGGGGGATGAGCGAAAGGAACATGAAGTAGGCCATGCTCGAGGCATGGGTCTCGGGGCTCAGGCCTGCGAACTCCCCAATCAGCTCCTTTGCTTTGGCTAGGACAGCACCCACAGCACCTCACCGCACCTTCTGTCGTCTTGTATGTCGGCAATTATAGCGAGCGGCTACGGCGGCAGGGCCCCGACGCATGCGGGCGTCACGTCGCTTGTCTAGCCAAGGGCCCCAATGCCCGATGAGCCCGTTGGAACATGGAATCCGTTGGGATAATGTCCTATCATTAAGACTATCTTGAGGGGGTCTGCGTACAACTCTAAAACTATCTGTCGTCAGTCCTGTCTGGATGCCAGAGACGTGAGGGTGTGCGCCATATGGAGCGCTGCTGGCTCTGTTTCACAAGAGCCTGCTTTGCCGGAAGAGGGAGGATCGTCATGGGGAGCACGAGTCGGTTGAGGGTAGTGGCCGTGATGCTTGCGGCGTTTGTCGTCGCTATGGCTGCCGCGGCCCTTACACCCACGCAGGCCCTTGCAGGTGAGGGGTGGAGAAGCTACGTCGACCGCTGGTGGGACGAGTCCAGCCACAGCGTGAGATCAGAGAGCAAATCCGCTTACTGTCGCGACATTGTTGCTGGAGACGATGCGACCATCGATAGCGGCTGGTACATCACGGCCGAGGATGACGATGACATCGATACCATCTTCATCAAGGGGGGAGCCACGGTAAACATCATCGTGACCGATGGCACGACCCAGCTCTGCGAGGGCATCCACGTTCCGGCCGACAGCACGCTGAACATCTACGGCCAGAGCGCCGGTTCGGGCTGGCTCAGGTCCAATGAGGACGAGAACTGCTACGCCGGCATCGGCGGCATGGATGGCGATGATGGCAATGCGAACTGCGGAACCATCAATATACATGGCGGCAACATCTACGCCAAGGGCGACGACGACTCTTCGGGTTCCACCGAGGGCGGCGCAGGTATCGGCGGCGGCTACAAGGGCAGTGGCGGCCGTGTGGTCATTTACGGCGGCAGCGTCGAGGCGGTTGGCAACTCCAACGCGGCGGGCATCGGCGGCGGCGACAAGGGCTCTGGTGATACGGTCATCATTTACGGTGGCTCCGTTACCGCGACTGGCGGATCGTCCACCCTCAACGGTGGAGCAGGTATAGGTGGCGGCAATGACTGCTCCGGCGGCAACGTCCGGATCTACGGCGGAACCGTCACGGCCAAGGGTGGCTGCGATGGAGCCGGTATCGGCGGCGGCGACGACGCTGGCGGCGGCGACATCGAGATTCACGGCAGCACAGTCGAGGCTGTGGGAAACAACGGCGCCGGCATCGGCGGCGGCCAGTATGGCACTGGCGGCTACATCAAGATTCGCGGAGGCAACGTCACCGCGAAATCCAAGGATGATGGCGCCGGCATCGGCGGTGGAGAGGAGCGCAGCGGCGGCCGCATTGAGATCACAGGCGGCACGGTGAGCGCCGAGGGCGAGGAGGCAGCCGGCATCGGCGGCGGCAGGCTTGGCGACAACGAGCAAGTCACCATCACAAGCCCGGCCAACATCATAAAGGCAAAGGGTGGAGACAACGCGGCTGGCATTGGCGGCGGCTACAACGGAGCCTGCGGCACCGTTGTCATCAACGGCGGCACGGTCAACGCCCAGGGCGGCTCCATAAGCAACGGTGGCGGCGCCGGCATCGGCGGTGGCAATGGAAACGGCGGTGGCGTCATCAACATCTCCAACGCCGATGTCACGGCCACGGGAGGAAGCGACGGCGCTGGCATCGGAGGAGGCGACCAGGGCAATGGTGGTTCTATCACAATCGCCGGAGACGTCTCGCACACAGTCAACGCCACCGGCGGCGGCTATGCCGCTGGCATAGGCGGCGGCCAGAACGGCTCAGGCGTCTCGGTGACCATCAGGGGCTGTACGGTCAACGCTACGGGCGCCACTGACGCGGCTGGCATCGGCGGCGGCGAGAAGGGCAGCGGCGGCGAGGTGACCATCACGGGAGGCAAGGTCACGGCCAAGGGCAGCCCGCGCAACGAGTCATATGAAGGCGGCGCCGGCATCGGCGGTGGTGAGAGCGGCGCCGGAGCTACCGTCACTATTACTGGCGGCGAAGTCGAGGCAACCGGTGGCGTTGATGCTGCAGGTATCGGCGGCGGCGACCAGGGTAGGGGTGGCAAGGTGACCATCTCTGGCGGCACCGTTACCGCAAACGGCGGCAAGTGTGGTTCGGGCATCGGCGGCGGCGACGCCGACCGAAGCGGCGCCACATCGCATGGCGATGGCGGAGAGGTGATCATTACCGGTGGCAAGGTCACCGCGACTGGCGGCGAGTATGCCGCTGGCATTGGCTCTGGCGAAGAGGGCCTGAGCGGCGGCACCGTTGTCATAGGCGTGGAGAACGACACGAGCGCAGGACCCACGGTCATTGCAAACGGTGGTCGCCTTGCCGCCGGCATCGGCGGTGGCGATGCCTACGTGGCTGGAGGAAACCACTCTACATACGTTGAGCCCAAGGGAGCCAACGTCACCATCTACAGTGGAAACGTCACTGCGACTGGCGGTGAGGACGGCGCTGGCATCGGCGGCGGTGAGGGATGCAGCAATGCGTCAACCAAGATCTACGGCGGCACCGTCGTGGCCAACGCCGGACAGACTGGAGACAACGATGGAGGCGCTGGCATCGGCTCGGGTGACGACGCTCTGGTCGGTGACCGCGATAGGCCCAGGCACACGAGCGGCGGGACGATCGAGATACACGGCGGCAACGTGACTGCCGCAGGTGGCAATGACGGCGCCGGTATAGGTGGCGGTGACTACGGCTCGGGCGGCAACATCACGATCTCTGGTGGCACCGTAAATGCAAGTGGCGGTCGGTTCGGCGCTGGCATCGGCGGCGGTCAGGCCCGCGGCGCCGGGAAGGTCACCATCACGGGCGGGTACGTTCGCGCGAATGGTGGCAGTAGCGACGATGCCGACGAGCCCTATGGCGGTGCTGGCATTGGCGGTGGCAGCAACGAGGGCGCCACGGCGACTGAGTCCGCAAACGACTATGGTGCCGCCGAAGGTGCAGGCATTGGCGTGGACGTTATCAGCATCTCGGGCAACACGACCGTGACCGCCACGGGTGGCATTGAGGCCGCAGGCATTGGCGGCGGAGCGGGGGGCTACGCGTCAAGCGTGACCATTGCCGTTGACGAGGGGTGCAAGGTGGACGCCCAGGGCGGAAAGCACGCCGCCGGCATTGGTGGCGGAACGGGCAACTCCGACCATGGTGGCCTTTCGGGCAAGATCACGATCAACAGTGGCACCGTCACGGCCACGGGTGGCGATGACGGTGGCTCGGGCATCGGTACGGGAGCCGCCTGCAAGGACCCGGGTGGCGCTGCCAACACCGTAGACGTGACCGTGAACGCTGGCATCGTCACAGCCAAGGCCGGCGAGATGAAAGAGGTCGGCAGGTATGACTCCGGAGCCGCCATAGGCACGGGCGGCCAGTACCTCAAGGACGAGCTGAACGACATCGAGATCAGCGATGACTTTGTGATCAAAGACGTCGACGTGCCCTCGATCTTTAGGGGGACCATCAAGCTAAACGGCGGGCGCGTCGTGGCTATCGCGGCGGCTGCCTCTGATGAGGTCGACGAGTACCTCAATGGCGCCCTGACTGCCATCGGAACCACAAGGACCTCGAACCTCAAGAGCGGCACAGTCGAGTTCAATGGTTCCTACACGTGGATGTGGAACGGCGGCTTTACCAATGACACGGGCGCTAAGACCTTCTCGCAGTCCGTGATGGCGTCCGCCAACTCGATCAGCTTTAGGGACAACCCCGACTACCAGCACGTCTGGTACGTGGAGACGCCCGAATACGGCGAGGACATCGAGGATTCCGAGATCATTAACACCGCCGGCGCCAGCGATAGAGTGCCGGCGCTCACGAAGTATGACAAGGGCGAGAACAACTATGGCCTCGTGGTGGTTGAGCCCCAGCACGAGCACACGTTCTCCTACACTGCCGAAGGTGACACCATCACGGCTTCGTGCAGCAAGGAGACCTGTCCGCTCGCGGGACACAAGACAACGCTCAAGATCATCAAGCCGCTGCATGCCAAGTACGATGATGGCCTTGACGGTAAGGCGCTCGAAGCGACGATCGAGGACCCCAACTTCATCCGGGGTAGCGCTGAGGTCGAGTACTATAGGGCAAACGCTGAGGGCACTGCTCCTGTGGGCAACAAGCTTGACGAGGCTCCTTATAGCGCGGGAACATACTGGGCCCAGATCACGCTAGGAACGGGTGCCAACCGTGCGACCGCCCATGTGGTGTACACCATTGCGAAGGCGGAGAACCCCGCAAGGATCACGGCTAACGCAGGCATTACCATGCCCGTGGGCGAGGAGGGACCGTTCTTCGTCGACCTTGCGAACAACGTCAAGCTCAACGGTTACGAGCCCGGTGACATGGAGATTACCTATGAGATCGTTGGCGATGCCAATGGCTGCGGGATGGTCGATGTCCTGGCACCCAGCGTCATGTACGCCAGCGACACGACGGTGCCAGGGAAACCAGTCATTGTGAACGTGACCGTCCCCGGTGACGACAACTACGAGAGTACTCAGGGGACCATCACGGTCACGATCAGCAGCAAGCCGCGGCGCACGGTAACCGCTGATGACGTTGAGGCTACCTACGGGGACGACGGCCCGTATATCGTGTTGGCCTCCGTCGAACCCGCGGGTTCCTCTGATGTCTATACCTACGAGGTCAAGTATGGCTATGAGGACTACATTGACGTAGACGAGACGACCGGCTTCCTGACGATCAAGAAGGCGGGAGAGGCCTATGTCATCGTCACGGTCAACGAGACTGCAGACTACGCACCCTCTTCCGCGGAGGCCAAGGTCACGATCAAGCCTGCACAGGCCAAAATCAGTGCCACGAGCGAGACCATCGACAGGGGTGGCACCCCTGTTGGCGGGTACGAGGTAGAGGGTCTCATTGGCGAGGACGTGCTTACGACGCCACCAACGATGACCTACAAGAGCGGCGATGACGTCGTGAATCCCACGACCGCAGCCCCTGGCACCTACACCGTTGAGCCCTCGGGCGCAGACGCCAACGGTAGTTACACGTTCACCTACGTCCCCGCGGAGCTCAAGGTGCGCGAGCCCAGTCCGGTGACGGTCGCGCCCACGGACTTCGTCATGGTTGACGGCAACTCAACCAACCTGGCTGACAATGTCGCGATGAACGGTGCCACGGGAGCCGTCCACTTTGCCATCGCAGGTGACACGCTAGGCTGCGAGCTTGCCGAGGACGGCACGCTCACCTCTGGCCTGGACTCGGGCACGATTGTCGTGAACGTGACCGTTGACGCCGACGACAACTACTCCGCCCTTACCGCGACTCCTATTGTCGTGACGGTTGCCGAGAAGGACCCGCAGGAGATTGAGGCTCCCGAGGTGCACGTCACGTACGGCGATGCGGACAAGGTGGTCAGCGCCCAGGTCGTCGATCCTGCGACGGGCGGAGGCACCATCACCTTCTCGGTCAAGAGCGGCAGCGGGGATTACATCGACGTCGACCCCACCACCGGCGCGCTCAAGATCAAGGCCGTGCCGGCTGATGGAACTGCGTATGTCGTGGCGACGGCGGCTGAGACCAAGACCCACAAGGAGACGTCCGTTGATGTTCCGATCATCATCTCCAAGGCCCACGCGACCATCAAGGCGATAAACCAGGTCGGGTATGTGGGCGACGTCGTTCCCAGTCTCAGCGATCCTGTGGTGGGCACGCACTATGAGGTGATCGGTCTTGTGAACGGTGACGAGCCGGACGTTGTGACGGTCGCGCCCAAGCTGACCTATCAAAAGGGCGGCGTGCCCACACTGCCGGCGACCATCATGGTCGACACCTATGACATCGTCCCCTCGGACGCGCAGATGAATGGCAACTACACTGTCGGCTACGAGAACGCGATTCTGCAGATCAAGGACCGCAAGAGGCAGACGGTCACGGCCTCTGACATGATCATGACCTACGGCGAGTCCGCCAGGAGCATCGGCGCCACGACTGACGGCGACGGCGCCCTCAGCTACTCGGTCATGGGCGACGTGGTCACCGTCGACGAGTACGGAACGCTTTCCGCCAAGAAGGCCGGAACGGCATATGTCACCATCACGGCGGCGGGGACCGACGACTACAAGCCTGCATCCAAGGAGATCAGGGTCACCGTCTATCGCGCGCAGCTCACCGTGATCGCCAAGGACGAGCAGATCTACATGGGCGAGACGCCCGCGGGCTACTACGATGTCGTGGGGCTTATCGGCGATGACACGTTGACCGAGCCTCCCGTCATGTCGTATCAGAAGGATGGCGTTGAGGTCGACGTTACGACGGCGCCGGCTGGTGACTACGACATCGTTCCGTCCGGAGCCAACTCGGATGGCAGGTACACGGTCACCTTTGTCAACGGCAAGCTCTCGATCAGGGGAGACCAGGCCGTGGTTGCCTCTGACATGACGGTCACGTATGGCGACACCGACGTCTTTGTCCGCGCCACCACGACGGGCGAGGGCGAGCTGAGCTATGCCGTAAAGCCAGGCAGTGAGCCGCTGATCGATGTGGACGCCCAGACCGGCGAGGTCACGATCAAGCGGGCTGGCATAGCCACCGTCACCGTCACGGCAGCCGGGACCGACTCTGCCGCCCCCGCGCTCAAGGACGTCAAGATCACGATTGAGCGCAAGAAGGCGTCCATCGTTGCGGACGAGAAGTTCTTCGATAACACGTACCCCTATGACCCCTCTGTCCTTACGGCACGGACCTTTGGAACCGTCAATGGTGACGAGTTGGCCTACACGCTCGACTGCGAGCCCGGGACGATGGATAACGGGACTTCGAGTCCCGTGCGCGTCATTGTGGACCCGTACATCTATCCCAACTACAACTACGAGATCACCACAAAGGAGGGAAAGATCGCCTTCACCAGTTTGCAAATCGATGTAAGCTCAAGCGGCTGGTCTGGCGTCTACGATGGCCAGAGCCATGGGATCAGCTTGGACGTCACTGGCTCTGCATCTGCCCTTTGGACTAAGTCGTACGGTACTGTTGAGGGAACGTATGACCTCAGCTCAAGCCCGACGCTGACCGACGCCGGCACCCTCACGGTCTATTACGAGGTAAACGCAGGCGACAATGGCACGATACATGGGTTTGAGACCATTGAGGTCAAGAAGGTGAGCATCACACCGCAGGTTCTTATCGACAGTTGGAATTGGGGAGAAGAGCCAAACGCTCCGCGGCTCTCCGAGGGCTCTAACCCTGGCGGTGCAACGGTCGCGTACGAGTATGCGTCCAAGGGCAGCGAGGAATGGACGGCCGAGCCCCCAAGCGCCATTGGCGACTACACCGTGAGGGCCACCGTTCCCGAGACGAAGAACCACTTTGGCGGCACTGCGACGGCGGACTTTAGCATCTCCGCGGGCGAGCGAAAGGATCCTGAGCCTGCACCCGCTGCGACGAAGGTGATGTACCGTCTGTACAACCCCAACTCTGGCGAACACTTCTATACCGGAAACACGCACGAGCGCGACGAGGTGGCAGCCTCTGGTTGGACCTACGAGGGTGTCTCGTGGGTGGCACCGGTCACGTCCACGACCCCGGTCTATCGCCTCTACTCTGGCACTGACCACCACTACACCACGTCTGCTCACGAGCGCGACCGCGTGGTGGCGGCTGGCTGGACCTACGAGGGCATCGGATGGTACTCGGCAGCCGCTCTACCGCCAGTTCAACCCGTATGTGGAGCCTTGGGCAGAGCGCAACAACTCGGGCAGTCACAACTACACTGCCGACCGGAGCGAGGCCGACCACTTGGTGTCGTTGGGCTGGACGCCCGAGGGCGTCGCCTGGTATGGCGTGAGGTAGTCAGTAGCGCAGCTATTCGATAGCGCTCGCAACGCGGGGCTCTTGTCGCCAAGGTCAGGCGGCAGGAGCCCCGACGCATGTGGCTCGCCGCTCACGGAATGCTAGGGACAGGTGTCACAGCTGCTCCCTGGCCAACGATACAATCAACGTGTGCTATCAGTTTGTTATCAGTGAATGGAGGAGCCATGGCTCGTATGAACCGGAAGATCGCACGCGTGGCCATTGTGGGAATGTTGACGCTCGGTATCGCTGGCTGCGGTCAGGCCAACACTGCCCAGCCCGCGGCGGAGACACAGGCGCCTGCCAACCGCGAGACCATTACGCAGGTGGCGCTGCTGCAGAGCCTTTTGCAGGGCGACTACTACGGCAGCGTGAGCATCGGCGACCTCAAGAAGCACGGCGACATTGGCATTGGCACCTTTGACAAGCTCAACGGCGAGCTCATCATGGTCGACGGGACGCTCTATCGCGCCAAGGGCGACGGCTCGGTGGACGTTCCCGCCGACTCTGAGACCATCCCGTTCTCCAACGTCACCTTCTTTGACGCCGACGAGACTCAGGAAATCAAGGACGTGGCAAGTTTCAAGGATCTCGAGGCCATCCTCAATGAGCATGTTGCCAAGTCGGGTCCCAACGCCTTCTGCTTTGCGCGCCTGGACGGCACCTTCTCCAAGATGAGTGTGCGCAGCGAGTACGCGCAGAAGGAGCCCTACCAGCCGCTCGTCGAGGTGCTCAAGACTGATCAGACCTTCTTTGACTATGACAACGTCGAGGGCACTGTGGTCGCGCTCTACTGCCCGGACTACATGAAGGAGCTCAACAACGCGGGCTGGCACCTGCACTTCATATCCAAGGACGGCACGAAGGGCGGGCACGTCCTGGACCTTGCCGTGGCTAACGCCACCCTTGGCATGGACCATACCGACAACTTTGAGATGATGCTGCCCAACGAGCCCTTCTTCAACGCGATCGACTTTAAGAAGGACCGCAGCGCGGAGGTCAAGTCTGCCGAGACGAACGAGTAGCGCCATTGAAGGAGTAGCACATGGATCTCATCGCAAGCTTTTCGGTCGACCACACGAGAATCGTCCCGGGCATCTTTACCAGCCGCGTGGATACCCTTGGTGACCAGCGCGTGACCACCTATGACGTGCGCGTGACGCGACCCAACGTCGAGCCTGCCGTGGACGTGGCGGCCATGCACTCGCTCGAGCACATCATTGCGACCTACCTGCGCAACGATGACCAGTGGAAGGACGAGGTCATCTACTGGGGCCCCATGGGGTGCCTCACGGGCTTCTACCTCATCCTCAAGGACGAGCGCGCGCCGCGCGAGATCTGTGACCTGCTCGTGGCGGCCTTTCGCTCCGTGGAGGACGCGGACGAGGTGCCCGGTGCCCAGGCGGTCAACTGCGGCAACTATCGCATGCACAACCTGGAGATGGCCAAGTGGCATGCCCGCCGCTTTGCCGACTATCTCGAGTCCCATGCGAGCGAGAGCCAGATCTTTGAGTACCCTCGCTCCGAGCGCCTCGTGACCGACGACGGTCGTCAGTTCTTTGACTCGTAGGCATGCCAGGTCACTCCGGGCGAGACGCGCTACCAGCGCTTGACGAGCGTGATGACGTTTGTGGCGTCGTCACGCTCGTAGCGTATCTCGTCCACGCATTGCTTGGCCATGAAGATTCCCCGGCGCTCGAGCTCGGCATGGACGAACGCGTTGGCCTTGTGGATGGTCTGACAGTGACCTTAGTCTATCCCACGTCCATCCCACGCTTGCGTGCATACCGCCAAGCGGTCACCTATCTGTAGGCTCTTCTCGCCCTATCCGCTGGTATCATAAGAAAGAAGCTGCACCTTAAAACTAGCTGCCTTCCAGCTGGGGGTACGACAAGAGGAGTGGACATGGCTGGACGCAAGGATCTGCCCGAGGGCGACAAGAGCAAGACGACCGCGCGCGGACCCAGGATGTCGCGCCGCGCCTTCATTGGACTGGGGGCGTTTGCCGGCCTGGGCGCGCTCGTGCTGCCGGCGCAGCGAGCCGAGGCATGGAGCTCATGGACCAACGCGACGTCGGCGCTTCTCAAGAACATCGGCATGGGCGACTGCATACACGAGGACATCGTGCAGATTGCCTACGCGCGCGTGGTGCGCACGATGGACAGGGCCAAGCCGTCCCTGCTCAACCCTTGGGCGGGCGTGCTTTCCGCCGACAACACGTCCGCGACGATTGCCGGCGACACGGTGGAGCGTGGCACGAGCCGGTCGGGCGCGAAGCTCCCGTTTGCGGACCCGGAAGACCTGGCGGCGCGCCTGTACCGTGAGAACCTCGCGTACCTGCGCATCGGCTCCTTCTGGAACGATGCGGCGGCAAACACCCTCGTGGACTTTGGCGCGTCGTGCGCCTTTGCCAACAGCGTGCCCAAGTTCAGCGGCAAGGACTACTACACCGGCGCCTGGGACGTGGGCCAGCACCTGCGTGAGACCGCGAAGGCCTATCCCAAGTACGACTCCATCGTGCAGTTCACCATGAACGACCGCAGCGGCTTCATTCATGGCATGCTCACGTCCACGGCAAGTCACTCGGGCCACCTCAAGATGTCGGACGTGAAGAAGTTCGCGCTGCAGTGGCTGAGCGTGGCCTACGAGTACGCGCGCACGGGCGAGGTCGCCACGACGAGCGACGTGCCCGAAAAGGCCAACGCGCAGAAGATCTTTGACGGTCTCATCGACTGCTACGAGCAGCTTGACGAGAGCCTGCACGACATGGTCGTCTCGCTCAAGGTGGGCAGCAGCGAGGCCTCGCGCCCGATTACGCACCGTCGTCTGCGCCTGCGTGCGCTGGGCATGATGTGCCACACGCTCGAGGACTTCTGGTGCCCGTCGCACACCATCCGTGTGTACGAAGGCAGTGGCTCGATTCCCGACAACGCCGTGCTGGCGTTCTCCAACTACAAGGTCCAGAACGGCAAGAAGCCGCCGATGTTTGGCTACCACATCCCGTTTGACCGCTATGCCATCACAGACTCCACGAATAGCACGAACTATCGCGAGGCGTTCACGCGCGGCATCAAAGATACGTACCCTGGCACCGAGCAGCTCGCTAACGTCATGGGTGGGCAGATGGACGACTTGGCGAGTGCGCACACGGTGTTCAAGACGCTGGGCATGAACCAGTCCATCGAAAGTGTGACCAAGCTCTTTACCTACCTTGTCAACGACACCGCATGGGACGCCGGCGTGCGCGCATGGTTTGACAGCGAGATACTGCCCACCTACTTTGACGCCGACGGTCAGTCCTATGTCTGCGACGCCGGCCGCCGGAGCATGCACACGCCGTCGTTCGTTATCGCGCCCATCAAGGCCATCAAGCGTGCCTTTAGCAAGACAGGCATCTCGGATGCCTATAACGGGGCGCTCGAGGCTGCCAGCTTGTTTGACGACTGGCAGCGCGGCGCGCACAAGTTCTTTTCGGGAGCGTACAACCGCGAGGGTGTCACAAAGGTGCCCGCGGGCTATGAGGGCGAGTCCATCTGGAGCGAGGCAGAGGGCGAGAAGCGTATCGTCAGCCTTGTGGACTCGCTGTACGGCGGGATTCAGAAGCTGGGCGAGACTAACCAGGAGGGTGCCTTCCTGGACCGCGCCGGCTGCAACGGCTGCCATGGCATGCAGGCTGCGATTGACAAGATCCGCGGTGTCTACCAGGAGTTTGGCATCGTCAACAACGGGAGCCTGCACGCTGACACCGATAGTGTCATGCACAAGCTCGCCACACTCGACGCCTTCTTTGAGAGGGGTGCCAAGGGCTCGCTGTCTAGCCAGTCGGATGCGGCGCTCTTTGCCATGGACGACGATGAGACCTACCAGACCGCCGACATGGCCATCGAGAGCGTGGCCGACGGCGAGGAGGAGGGCTCTTACGTCATTGGCGTGCGCGACATGGACTCGCTTGAGACCAGCGTCATGACGGTGCCGGCAGAGACTCCTGGTGTCGAGCTGCTGCAGGACGGCCGTTCCAACCTGACCATCACCTACGCGCTCGACGCCGAGTTTGAGGACGACGTGGACTACAGCTATGTGGTCACCAACATCGAGAGCCTGGGCGACGCGAGCGGCAACGAGCTTCACTTTGTCACGGGCAAGGTCAAGCAGGTCGCCAGCGATGCTGTGGTTCTGGGGCTCGCGGGTTCGGTGGAGTACAAGCTCATTTTGGACGGGACCGTGGCCGCGGTGCCTCAGGTAGGCGACTATGTCTGCGCGTGGTACACAGGTGACGGTACCGCGTCGGTATACTCCGGCTTTGAGGAGGTCGACGAGCCGGGAGAGCTTAAGACAGCCACCTATGAGGTGGACAGCGTGTACGGCTCCTCTCTCACCCTTTATACGGGCAGCGAGGAGACCGACACCGAGGCGGGCTATCGCAGCTTCATGCAGGTCGAGTATGGCAACGCCGACATGAGCGTCGTGCCCCAGGAGGGGCAGGAGGTCACGGTCTACTACTACGACGACGCCTATGGCGACGTCACCGACATGGACGAGCAGTCGCTGATGGCCCACGCAGCCGGCGCGAGCTTCCCCACCATCACGGAGCAGGACGACGAGGACGATGACGGGATGAACGACTCCGCCGACACGCCTGGCTACATCGAGCACGACGACTACGGCAAGCTCGACTACGGCAACGAGGTGTTCCACGTGGCGACCGCCATTGGCACGCCCGTGGGCAACGCCGTCGTGACGCCTGACACGACGTCCTCGGATGCCAGCACGGGCAGCGCCGCCACGACCACGACGCCCAAGACGGGTACGACCACGAGCGACAACGAGACGCTGCCCGGCACGGGCGACCCCTCGGTGGCCCTCAACGCCGTCATTGACATCGCCGCCGCTGCCGGTGCCACCGCCGTCGCCTACGGCACCACCCACAACGACGACTGATAAAAGGGACAGGTACGATTATCAAACTGCCAAAGACGATATGCCCATCGTGGGGCAGACAGGAAAGGAAGCCCCTGCTTGTTGATCAAAGCCTTCTAGGCGCGTGGATTAACATCAGGAGTACCTAACC
>CAJOGH010000065.1 GCA_905233865.1 uncultured Atopobiaceae bacterium | reverse complement strand
AAGTCCATGAGGACGGAGTCGCTGGAGGGGATGTCCAGGACCTGCGTGACGTCCCAGTCGGCGCCGCGGACCGCAGGGGGCTCAAAGATGTAGGTGCCCTGCTCGCAGGCGACCACAGCTGCGTCGTGGCCACCCCGGGAGATCTTGGAGTAGCCATGGTTCTTGAGCATGCCGTCCGCGATGAGCTCCAGCTTGAGCGGGTTCTCGTCGTTGTAGGCGGACAGGTCGGAGGGCAGCTCGGCGCCAAAGCAGGCACCGGCAAAGCGCCAGTCGTCACGGTACTCGTGGCCGGTCTTGAGGCAGCACACGATCAGGTAGTTCACGCCGCCGCGCGAAAGGATGCCAAAGCGGTGCACAAAGGGAGCCACGGCCAGCGTGCGCACGTCCCAGCCCAGGAGGGTCTTGGTGACCAGCACGATCTTGGCGTCGGCGGAGTCGTTGGGCGAATAGAACTTGTGCGTGGCCAGGAACTGACCCTCGGTGCCGGGGACCGGGGTCATCGTCATGACGCCGCCGGGCTCCTCCCAGACGGTCTCCAGGCGGTTGCCGTCCTCGTCGTAGAGGTAGCAGGGGTCGTACTTCTCGGCCGCGACCAGGAAGCAGTGCTTGCCGTCGACGGTCAGCTCGCTCATCGCGTAGCACTTCTCCAGGTTGTCGATGACCTTCTTGTTGATCTGCATGTTCTTCTTCCTTCTCTATATATGGATGCCGATAAGAGCCTAAGCCTGCTGGTCAAGCAGCTCACGCATGTGGCTGTTGGCAAACTTGATGTCGTCCTTCCAGGACTCGTTGCCCACGTACCACATCTCGGTGACGTAGCGACGGATGCCCATCTTCCAAGCGTGGGCGATGATGCCGGGGAAGTCGACGTGGCCGGTGCAGAAGGGGACCTCACGGAAGACGCCGGGGACGGTCTCCTTGAGGTGGAGGGCCACGATGTGGCCGGCGCCGGTGTCCATGTCGTCCAGGACCGAGGTGCCGTAGGTCACGGCGGCGTTGGTGAGGTTGCCCGCGTCGGGGTACACACCAAGATAGGGGCTGTTGATCTGGTTGACGTAGACCATGGACTTACTCACCGTGTTCATGAACTCGGTCTCCATGGTCTCAAAGCCCATGACGATGCCACGGGTGGCGGCGAGGTCGACGGCCTTGGCGAGACCCTCGGCGAACATGCGCCTGGTCTCGTCGGTGCCCTCTTCGTAGTAGACGTCGTAGCCAGCGAGCTGGATGATGCGGACACCCAGGTCGTCTGCTAGTTGGATGGCCTTCTCCATGATCTCCATGGAGCGCGCGCGAACAGAGGCGTCGGTCGCGCCAAAGGGGTACTTGCGGTGGCCGGACAGGCACATGCTGCGGATGGGCACGCCCTGCTCGCGCATCGTCCTTACGAGGTCCATGCGCTCCTGCTCGGTCCAGTCCAGGCGTGCAAGGCGCTCGTCGGTCTCATCAATACTGATCTCGACGAAGTCGTAGCCGCACTCCTTGGCGCACGCGAGCTTCTCCTCCCACGTGAGTGTGGCGGGCATTGCCTTCTCGTACAGGCCAATGTCGTAGCGTTCCAAGTCGAACTCCTTCCTGACGTGCATTCATAACAGAGTCAGATTGAGCAAGTACTTCGCACATATCCTGTTATAGCAAGTTACGTTCGAACTATGGTCGAAATAGAACATCCAAACGGTAACTTCACATATATTCATAGCAAGTTAGGCGCGAATTAGGGTCGAAATGGCCAAATCAATCATAAAATCGATCGAACATAAAACGGCTTGCAATTTATGGTCGAGCAAACGTAAAATCGTAGGCACAGATTGAGCGTTGTTGTGTGTAAGCAAGCGTTTGAGAGCAAGCGAGAGGAAAGGAACAACAATGAGCACTGTTTCCGATATGACGCGTGACAAGTGGATTGCCAACACCTTCCCCGAGTGGGGCACCTGGCTGGTCGAGGACATTGAGAACGAGGTTGTCGAGCCCGGCAACGTTGCCATGTGGTGGCTCGGCTGCACCGGCATCTGGTTCAAGACTCCCGGCGGCGCCAACATCACGATCGACCTCTGGTGCGGCAACGGCAAGCGCACCCACGGCGACGGCAAGATGAAGGTCGGCCACCAGATGGCCAACATGTGCGGTGGCCGCATGATGCAGCCCAACCTGCGCAACGTCCCCTTCGTCATCGACCCCTTTGCGTTCAAGCAGGTTGACGCCGTCCTGGCCACCCACTATCACCAGGACCACATGTCCGCCGAGTGGGCTGCCCACGTCATCAACTCCGGCATGACGACCACCGACGAGAACGGCAACGAGATCCCCGTTCCCTTCATCGGCCCCAAGAAGTCCGTTGAGACCTGGGTCAAGTGGGGCGTGCCCGAGGACCGCTGCATCGTCGTGAAGCCTGGCGACACCATCAAGATCAAGGACATCGAGATCCTCGCCATGGACTCCTTCGACCGCACCATCCTGGTCACCACCGACTCCACCGGTCCCGACCGCGAGGAGCTCACCGGCAAGTGCCCGACCGACATGGACGAGAAGGCCGTCAACTACCTCGTCAAGACCCCTGGCGGCAACATCTACCACTCCGGTGACTCCCACTACTCCATCTACTTTGCCAAGCACGGCAAGGACGAGCAGATCGACGTCGCCTTTGGCTCCTTTGGCGAGAACCCCGTGGGCATGCAGGACAAGATGACCTCTGTGGACATCCTCCGCATGGCCGAGGCCCTGCAGTGCAAGGTCGTCGTGCCCATCCACTGGGACGTCTGGACCAACTTCCAGCCCGACTGCAACGAGATCGAGCTCCTGTACCAGTTCAAGAAGGACCGCAACGAGTACAAGTTCCACCCCTTCTTCTGGCAGGTCGGCGGCAAGTACACCTATCCTGCGGACCAGAACAAGACGTTCTACCACCACCGTCGTGGCTTCGAGGATTGCTTCGAGCACCCGCAGAACATCCCGTTCCGTTCCTGCCTCTAAGAGGTACCCGCAAACCAATCACTGTCTGAAGGAGGACAGCTGTGAAGGGCATTCTGAGCAAGATCGTGGAGCGCGGACACTACAAGTTCGTCGACCACGTCGACACCTGGCAGGAGGCCGTCAAGCTCAGCACCGACACGCTGGTGGAGACCGGCTACTGCGACGCTGACTACTACGACCAGATCGTCAAGTGCATCGAGAAGTACGGGCCGTATGTGGTCTTTGAGCACTACGTGGCCATGCCCCACTCCCAGGAGGGCGTGACGGGCGTGCACAAGACGTCCGTCGGGTTCATGCGCGTCAAGGACATCGTGAGCTTTGGCAAGGACGAGGCCGGCGAGGAGAAGGAGGCCAAGCTGTTCTTCACGCTGGCGTCCGAGAACCCCGACGAGCACCTGTCCAACATCCAGTCGCTCATGGCCGTCTTCATGAACGAGCCGCTGCTTGACGCACTGATGGAGGCCAACACGCCGGAGGACATCCTCGCGGCTGAGGATAAGTACTACACGGAGGAGTTCTAGGGGGAGAGGACCCTCTAGTAAGAAATTAGGAGAGGAAAACAATGGATCAAGTTCTAAACTTCCTACTGGCGATCTGGGATTTCTTCGCCACGTACGTCCTGCAGAAGGCTCCGTACATGGTGGGCTTCCTGACGCTGCTGGGCTACTGCCTCATGGGCAAGAAGTGGTATGACACCCTCGGTGGCACCCTCAAGGCCATCATCGGTATGCTCATCCTTAACGCTGGTTCCGCCGGCCTGACGAGCACCTTCCGCCCCATCCTTGCTGGTCTTAAGGACCGCTTTAACCTGACCGCTGCGGTCATCGACCCCTACTACGGTCAGAACGCCGTCCAGGCTGCCATGGAGTCCATGGGCAAGGCCTTCGCAGACACCATGATGCTGCTGCTCATCGCCTTCCTCATCAACATCCTCCTGGTCCGCCTGAACAAGTTCACCAAGTGCCGCGCGCTGTTCACCACCGGTCACGTCCAGGTGCAGCAGGCTGCCACGGCTCTGTTCCTGATCATGTTCGCCATGCCCTGGCTGTATGGTGACGGCGACACCGTCTCCATCCCCATGATGGCTGTCATGGCTATTCTCCTGGGCGCCTACTGGGCCGTCGGCTCCAACATCACCGTCAAGCCCATGCAGGAGCTCACCGACGGCGCTGGCTTCGCCATTGCCCACCAGCAGATGTTCGGCATCCGCATTGCCTACTGGGCCGCTGACAAGTTCTTTGGCACCAACGGTGGCAAGCGCAAGGACCGCAAGGTCAAGAAGGTTGGCGACCTCGAGATGCCCGGCTTCTTCTCGATCTTCAACGAGAACATGGTCTGCACCGCTATCCTCATGACCATCTTCTTCGGCATCATCCTCGCCGTCATCGGCCAGCCCTACTTCGTCGAGCACGCCAAGGAGCTTGGCGAGAAGATCACCGCTGACACCAACTACGTCTGGTGGTGCTTCGACAAGTGCCTGAACTTCGCCGTCTACCTGGCCATCCTGCAGCTCGGCGTCCGTACCTTCGTTACCGAGCTCACCGCGTCCTTCCAGGGCATCGCTGACAAGCTGCTGCCCTCCTCCGTGCCTGGCGTCGACTGCGCCGTCTGCTACGGCTTCGGCGATGCCAACGCCGTGACCTTCGGCTTCCTGGCCGGCCTCATTGGTCAGATCATCGCTATCGTCGGCCTCATCGTCTTCAAGTCGCCCACGATCATCATCTGCGGCTTCGTGCCCGTCTTCTTCGACAACGCGACCATTGGTCTGGTTGCCAACGAGAAGGGTGGCCTCAAGGCCTGCCTGATCATCCCGTTCCTCTGCGGCATCATCCAGGTGCTCGGCGCTGCCTTCATCGCCGGCTGGTGTGGTCTCGCTGACTTCGGTGGCTACCTCGGCATGTTCGACTGGGATACCGTCTGGCCGCTCGCTACCGTCGCCATGAAGTTCCTGGGCATCGCCGGTGTCGTCATCTTCGTCGTCGCTCTGCTTGCCCTTCCCCAGATTGAGGCCAAGCTCGAGGGCGAGAACTACTTCCTGATCACCGAGGACTACGAGCAGTACAAGAAGAACAAGGGCATTGGTGTTGAGCCTGACACCGAGTAGTAAGATTGACTACAGGTTCTGTACAGTTCGGTCAGTTCAGATTGGAGTTCAACATGTCTAAGCTCGACAACAAGAAGTTCATGGTGTGCTGCGCCAACGGTGCTGGGTCCTCCCTCATGATGAAGATGACCCTCCAGAAGGTGCTCGACAAGAACGGCATCAAGCCCGCCAGCATCCACCACTGCGCTCTCTCCGAGGGCAAGTCCGCGGCCATCAACCAGGACATCGTCTTCTGCGCCCGCAACTTCAAGAACACGTTCGCGGATGCCGAGAAGAAGGGTGTCACCGTCATCGGCCTCAAGAACATCATGTCTGCCCCCGAGATGGAGCAGGCCCTCAAGGACGCTGACCTCCTGGACTAGCGCCCGAGCCTAAGTAGGCCCTTCCTTCCCATGAACGGCTCCCCGGTCGTTCTTTGTGAGGGGCGCGCCCAACCTGGGCGCGCCCCTTTCACTTTGCTATTCTTCTTAGCAAACGAACGTAAGTAATGTTCGAATTTGTCTTATTGTTCGTCTATTTGTTCTAATTGCATCGAGTTTCGTTTGAGGTACACCATGAAGCGTGACAGGCAGACCGTTGACAACCGCAGGGCCAAGATCCTTGCTACCGTACGCGAGCGCCAGGAGATCAAGGTCGACGAGCTCGCGGAGATGTTCGAGGTCTCGCTCATGACCATTCGCCGTGACCTCCAGCACCTGGAGGACGAGGGCCTGCTCAACCGCTTTTATGGTGGTGCCACGGTGGAGAGCAAACAGGTGCCCGCCGATGGCGACGACGAGCTCCAGACCTACCGCAGGGCCCTGGCCCGGTACGTGGAGCGTCACCTCAAGAGCGGCGACACGGTGTTCATCAACGGCTCCAACACGGCGCTCGAGGTCCTGAGCCTCGTGGCCGACAAGAGCATCCGCGCCATAACCAACAACGGCAATGTCGTGGGGGTGCGCTACGCTGACACGGTGACCGTGACGCTTCTGGGTGGCATCGTCCGCGGCGGTGGCCATGTCATGACCGGTGACTTCACCATGCGCAATCTTCTCATGGCAACCGCTGACGTCGCGCTCTTGGGCTGCACGGGCATCTCTCCCGACGGCGAGATCCTCTGCGACATCCCCGCCGAGATCGGCGTGAACGAGACCATGGCCTCCCACGCGACCGAGTGCATCATCATGTGCGACCACACCAAGATGGGCAAGACTGGCACGTATGCCAGCTCCTCGCTGGAGCACAACCTCACGGTCGTGACTGACGAGCTCGCGCCCATGCCGGTCGTCGAGCGTCTTCGCGCCATTGGCCAGAGGGTGGTGCTGCTGGACGCCTTTGGCAACGTCGTCGCCAAGTAGGGTCACTAGCGCAGCTCCACGATACGCGCCTCCAGCGGTCTCAGCTCCGCGTCCCACGCGGGGCTGTCTTCGTATGTGCACGACAGCACCGTTGCGCCCTGGCACGCGGGAAGGTTCCCCGCGGTCGCTGGGGCGTTTGTAAAGTTGGCCATCACGAGTACGCGCCTTCCGTCAAGCTCGCGCAGAAACGAGTAGACGTTCTGGTTGTCGTGGTCTATCTCGGTATACGTCCCGCTTACGAGAACGTCGTTGCCCGAGCGCAGCTGCGCGAGGCGCTTGAAGCACGACAGCACGCTCTTGTCGTCCTGTGCCTGGGCGGCAATGTTGTGTGTGGCGTAGTCGTCGTGGACAGGCAGCCACGTGGTGGGGCCTTGGGTAAAGCCAGCGTGTGCGGTGTCGTCCCATTGCATGGGCGTGCGCGCGTTGTCGCGGCTAAAGCGCTGCACGGCTGCCAGTGCCTGCTCGGGTGTCAGGCCATCGTCCAGGCACTTTTGGTAGCGGCCCTTTGACTGCACGTCGTTGTAGTCCTCGATGGATGGCCAGCTCACGTTTTGCATGCCGATCTCCTGGCCCTGGTACACGAAGGGCGTCCCGCGCAGGCCGTATTGCACGTGGGCGATGACCTTGGCGGCGAGCGTGCGGTCGCAGCCCGGCGCAAAGTACTCGTTCACGCAGCGCGGCTGGTCGTGGTTCTCAAAGAAGACGGGGCACCACCCGTCGCCCGCAGTGTTCGTCTGCGTTTGCGTCAGTGCGTCCTTGAGGTCGGTAAGCCGCCACTCGTGCGTGTTGCTCCATGAGTCGTCGTGGCCGTCCAGATTGACGTGGGGAAAGGTGAACAGCATGTCAAAGGCTGCGTTTGGCCCCACCCACTGGTTCAACTCGCTTGCGGGGACGCCGTTGGCCTCGCCCGCCAGGAAGACGTCGGTGCCTGCCACGGTCTTGCTCTGCAGCTCGTTGAGGAACTCCAGGATGCCCTTGGTGTTGGCGGTCTCGTCGTGGATGGGCGCCATGCCGTTGGTCTGAGGCACGCCGCTCGGCAGCCCCTCGGGCTTCTTGATGTAGGTGACGGCGTCGACCCTAAAG
>CAJOGH010000064.1 GCA_905233865.1 uncultured Atopobiaceae bacterium | reverse complement strand
ATGCGGCGCGCCGTCGCCTCGCTCTGCCATGGGGGACCGCATTCCCACCGGCGAGGTCCGCGAGACCGAGCCGGAACGCGAGGTGCCCGGTGTCCCGCAGATCGGCCCCGAGGAGGACGAGGCGGATGCCGACGAGACCAACGCCATACCGCGTATCGAGAGCGCCATCCCTGCCGAGGATGACCTACGCCAGGGCGTCTACCACCGAGAGCACCTTCCTCGCACCCGCGTGGCGGTCATATCGGCCCTCGCGGCCATCCTGCTCGTGGGCGGCGCGTCCATCCTGATCACGCACCCGTGGAACCCCGAGGCCTTTTCCATCAAGGCCACGACTGCCAAGGACACCTCCCAGGCAGGCTATCCCGGTGCGCGCACCACGCTTGCCAGCCAGGATGTCCGCGACCACGGCAACGCCACCGACGCCGACCAGGCGACCTACGACATCCTCGTGAACGCCTACGAGCGCATGGGTGCGCTGGCGCTGGCGCTCGACGAGTCCACGACCGCGCTTGACGGGCGCGACACCATGTCCGATGACGACAAGAGCAAGCGTCAGGACACGGCCTACGCCAACCAGCTCGAGGCCTCCAACATCCTGCAGGACCTCTCCAAGGCCGACGTTTCCACGGGCACCTACGAGGCGTCGCTGTCCACCATCAAGACGATCGGCTCGTACCTGCGCAACCGTGCCGACAGCGTCAAGGATGCATGGGACGCGGCCACGGGCGGCTCGGGCTCTGTGTCGTCGTCGCTCACCGATGCCAAGTCCTATGCCTCCCTCTTTGACGCGCAGTACGCGGCGGCCAAGCCCCAGGCGCCAGAGGGCAGCCAGTGATACCGTTCGCCGTGCCGAATATGTGAAGTCGCGTGTGCGCTGGTAAACTTTTTAAGATTGTAAGTGTGCGAACTAACCGAGAGGAGCCCCATGGGCCTCATGCCGGAGCCGATGTACGAGCCGACCTATGAGCTTGTCGGCAACGAGATAGCGGTCATCACCACGTCAAAGGGCGTCATTCGCGTGGCGCTCGATGCCGAGGGCGCGCCCATCCACGTTGCCAACTTCTGCGAGCTTGCCAGCGCTGGGTTCTATGACGACCTCAAGTTCCACCGCTACGTTCCCGGCTTCGTGATCCAGTGCGGTTGCCCCAACACCCGCGACATGACCCCCGATGAGGTGGCCTCCGGCCGCCCTGGCCCGGATGGCATGCCCGGCACCGGTGGCCCTGGCTACCGTATCCGTCACGAGTACGACACCAACCCCCGCAACAGTCATGACGACGGCGCGCTTGCCATGGCCCGCTCCGCCATGCCCGACTCCGCGGGGTCCCAGTTCTACCTCTGCCTTGGTCCTCAGCACGGCCTGGACGACGGTTACACCGTCTTTGGCCAGACTATCGAGGGCCTCGACGTCATCGGCACCCTGCGTGCCGGCGACGTCATTAACTCTGTCCGCATCGAGCACGCGTAGTGCGTGACCAAGTGAGGAGATAACCGTGAACCAACAGCTTTTCGAGCAGGCTAAGGCTAGCTACCAGCAGGGCGACTTTGGTCGTGCCGCCTCAATGCTCATGAGCGCCAAGGATCCCGGCGAGCTGTGCGGCGCCGTTGACCACCTTCGTGGCAACGCCCTCATGAAGCTCGGTCTCTACTCTGACGCTGCCGAGGCCTACGGAGACGCCCTCGCTGACGCCCGCTATGGCAAGTCGGGCGCCCTGGCCTGCAACCGTGGCCGAGCCCTTCTGGCCGCTGGTCGCGTCGAGGAGGCCGTCGCCTCCCTGCAGCAGTCGCTTCAGGACACCACCTATGCCACGCCCTACAAGGCCAACATGGCGCTGGGCTCTGCCTACGAGCGCATGGGCAACGTGCGCGAGGCCGGCGTGGCCTACCGCAACGCGGCCATCGATGAGAACAATCCCGACCCCTCCGCGGCGCTTGCCAAGCTCGGCGAGTCCTTCCTGGGCATGGGTCGTCCCGTGGACGCGGTCGAGGCGCTTCGTACCGCTCTTGACTTTAGCGCGCCTTTGGCCAGCCAGAACGCTGTCTACGCCCAGCTGGGCTCTGCCTATGTCGCGGCCAACCGCATGCCCGAGGCCGTCGAGGCCTTTGGCAACGCGACCAAGGACGGCACCTACCAGCTTTCCCCAGAGCAGCAGGCCTCCTATGACGCCGCGCGCAAGGCTACGGCTGCCATCTCTGGCCGCACGCCCTCCGAGACCGACGCCTTCCTCGCCGCTGCGGGCTACGGTTCCGGCATCGACCCGCTCGATCCCCTCGGTCGCTCTGGCGAGATGATGCCCAGTCCCGAGGACACCGGCTTCTTCTCGGTGACCGAGCAGGACCTCATGCGCCAGAACGCGCCCGAGCACCGACCCAACCGTCAGGTCAAGCGCAGAAACGGCGGCGGTGGCGGTGGCAAGGCCGTCGTCATCATCTTGCTCATTCTGCTGCTCGTGGGCGGCGGCGCCGGCTTTGCCTTCTACTCCGGCTTTGGCTGGCCCACCCAGGAGGCCCAGGTCCAGGGCATGTTCAACGCCAATGCCAGCAACAGCAGCATCAAGGGCTACCTGGCCTCGTCGCTGTCCAGCGAGTCGGTCGCCCACATCGAGGCCGTCCTTCCCAAGTCACCATTGACGGCATGGATCGCTCCATGAGCTCCACCACCATGCGTGTCACCGCGCAGCTGCCCTCCGGCGGCTCGCAGATCTACGAGATCCAGCTTGTCCGTGACGGCATCGGCTGGAAGGTGTCTGCGGTCAACGCCGTCTACGCCTCGCAGTCCGATGGCGCGCCGACGCTCTCCAACTCCACTCAGACCACGACTGGGACCGTGAGCACGGACGCCGCCACCACGGGCGCCGCCACCACGGGCGCCGCCACTACGGCTGCTGCCACCACGGCTGCTGCCACGACCGCCGCGTCCGCCTAAGCCACGTCACCCGAGAGGAATTCGCACAATGTCGATCTTCGACAAACTGTTCCAAGACTACGCAGGTGACCTTGCCATCGACCTTGGCACGGCCAACACCCTTGTTGCCGTTCGCGACAAGGGCATCGTGCTCAACGAGCCCTCGGTCGTGGCCATCGACTCCGACGCCGACCGCGTCCTGGCCGTCGGTGCCGACGCAAAGCGCATGATTGGCCGTACGCCTGCCTCCATCATCGCCGAGCGGCCGCTCAAGGACGGCGTCATCGCTGACTTTGACGTCACCGAGGTCATGCTTCGCTACTTCATCGAGAAGGCCCGCGGCTCGCGCAACTACCCCTGGTCGCCCCGTCCCCGCGTCGTCGTCTGCGTCCCGTCGGGCGTGACGTCCGTGGAAAAGCGCGCCGTCTTTGAGGCCACGGTCTCCGCCGGCGCCCGCCAGGCGTTCCTCATCGAGGAGCCCATGGCCGCGGCCATCGGTGCCGACCTTCCCGTCGAGGACCCGACCGGCTCCATGGTCGTCGACATCGGCGGCGGCACCACCGAGGTCGCCGTCATTGCCATGGGCGGCATCGTCGTCTCGCAGTCCATCCGCACGGCGGGCAACGAGTTTGACCAGACCATCCTTGAGTACGTCCGCGACAACTACAACCTCACCATCGGCGTCCGTACCGCCGAGGACATCAAGATCAAGGTCGGCTCTGCCGCGCCTCTTGAGGAGGAGCTCGACGTCGAGGTCAACGGCCGCGACGTCCTCTCTGGCCTGCCCAAGACCGTCTCGGTCAAGAGCGAGGACATCCGCACGGCCCTCAACCGCCCGCTGGACGAGGTCACCAAGGCCGTCAAGGACACGCTCAACAACACCGAGCCCGACCTTGGCTCCGACCTGATGTTCTATGGCATCAACCTCACTGGTGGCGGCGCGCTGCTACGCGGTCTTGACCAGCGTCTGCGCGACGAGACCGGCATCCCCGTCCACGTGAGCCCCACGGCCCTCTACAACGTCGTCAACGGTTGCGCCCGCGTCCTCGAGGCCAACGCCTTTAACGGCAAGTTCGTCCAGAGCTCGGGTAGGTAGCCATGGCTCCCCTGTCCGGACCAGGGGTGGGGAAGAGCCGGCTCGGGTCAAACCGCGGCGGCAATCCCATGCGCCTCGCCATCATCCTGTGCGTGGTCTCAATCGTCTTGTTCACGATCAGCTGTCGCGACGGCGGCACGGGCCCGCTCAGTGCGGTTCGTGGCGGGTTCACGCTTATCACCACCCCCGTGCGCGTGGTGGGCGCGGTCGTCTCTACGCCCTTCACCGGTGTGGGCAACGTCGTTAGCAACCTGACTGCCGACCAGGAGACGCTCTCTGACCTCAAGGCCAAGAACAGTGAGTTGCAGGCCAAGGTCGTCGAGCTGACCGAGTCCTCTCAGGACTCGAGCCGCTACGAGAAGCTGCTGGAGCTCAAGAACTCCTACAACCTCCAGTCAACCGGCGCTCGCCGCATCTCTGGCTCCACCGACACCTGGTCCGACACGATAACCATAGACAAGGGCTCCTCCTCGGGACTGGCCGTGGGCATGCCCGTCTGCGACCAGAATGGCATCATCGGCCAGATTTCCGAGTGCGGCCTGACCTCCTCGGTCGTGCGTCTCATCACCGACGAGGGCTCCTCGGTCTCGGCCATGATCCAGTCCAGCCGCGCCCAGGGCATGCTCGTCGGCCAGCCCGACGGCTCGCTCTCTCTCACGCTCGTGGGCACCGACCAGCAGGTCGCGGTAGGCGACACCGTCATTACCTCGGGCCTGGGCGGTGTGTACCCCAAGGGTCTTCCCATTGGCACCGTCACCTCGGTCGAGAAGAGCTCGGGAGCCCTCTATTACACGATCAACGTTCAGCTCTTTAACACCTCCAACACCTTCGAGGAGGTCATCGTCATCACCTCGCTGACCGAGGACCAGCAGGCCACCTCCGAGGACGCTGCTGCAGCCGACGCGCTGGACGCGGCCGCGGCCTCGAGCGCCGCATCCGTGGCCACGCCCGTGACACAGGAGGCTGCGACGACTCAGACCTCACAGGAGACCACTCAGGGAGAGGGGGAGTGATGCTCGTTCAGGACTCTAACCGCTCGCGCAAGACCGTTGCTGTCGCGGCCATCGTCTGTGCCGTGCTCCAGCTTGCGCTCGCGCCCAACTTTGCCCTGGCCTCGGGCCACTTCAACTTCTGCATCCTCTTTGCGGGCATCGTCGCCACGCAGGTGGGCGGTCGCACGGCCATCGTCTGTGGCTTTTTGGGCGGGCTCTTCTACGACCTTTCCGCCACGAGCCCCATTGGCCTCATGGCCTTCCTGCTCACGGTTGGCTCGCTGCTTATTAGCGCCGGCAGTGGCAGCTCCCAGAGCGAGGACTCGCGTACGGCCTTCATGTCCTACGTGTTCCTCGCGCTCGTGGCCGAGCTCGTCTACGGCCTCATGATGCTCATGCTGGGCCAGTCTGCCTCGTTCGTGGACGCCATCTTTCTGCGTGCGCTTCCCTCGTTCCTCCTTGACCTGGTTGCCTACGCGCCGTACTACTTCCTCTCGTCGCGTTCGCAGTCTGGCTTTGGCGGGCATGCCCCGCGCGGCTCTCACCTGAGCACCAGGGGCCTGTAGCGCCATGAACTCCACGTTCATCATCCTCGCCATCGTCATAATCCTCGTGGCGGCTATTGCCGTCACGCTCTACTTTGCGTTCTTCCGCAAGTCAAGTCCGCTTTCCATGGACATTGGCGGCGTGGCGCCACAGGCCTCGGGCGGCTCCGACACCTCCACCAAGGAGGTCTCGCACAACCGCGTCAATGGCATGGGCGTTCTCGTTGCGGCCGCCATGGGCGCCCTTCTGGCCAAGCTGTGGAGTATGCAGCTCGTCTCGTCCGACGAGTATTCGAGCCAGGCGGAGTCCAACCGCACCCGCACCATCTCCACGATCGCGCCGCGCGGCAGGATCTTGGACCGCAATGGCTCCGAGCTCGTCAAGAACCGCTCGTCACTCACGGTCGTGGCCGAGTCGGACGTGGTCGAGGACGAGATCGAGTGTCGCCTTCTTGCCAACGTGCTCGGCATGCCCTACATGGCCGTCCGTCGAAAGATCCAGAGCCAGACCGAGGGGGCACAGTCGAGCCGACCCGTCTGCGTGGACGTGAGCAGACGGACCGTCGCCGTCCTGGGTGAGCACGCCGACCTCTTCAAGGGCGTCTCCGTCCAGGAGCGCACCCAACGTGCCTACCCCTATGGCTCGCTTGGCGCCCATGTCCTTGGCTACACCTCGACGATCACCGAGTCGCAGCTCAAGGCGTCAAAGGAGGACACATCACAGGGCGCCGTCACCTACGAGTCGGGCGATACGGTGGGTCAGGCAGGCGTTGAGTACCAGTACGAGAGCGTGCTGCAAGGCGTGCGTGGCGAGCAGACGGTGTTCGTTGACGCATCGGGCAAGGTCACCGAGTACACCACGAGTGTTCCCGCGGAGCCAGGCTCTGACATCATGCTCACAATCGACACGAACATCCAGCGCGGTGCCGAGGAGGGCCTGGCGCATGCCATCGAGATCTCTCGCTCGTCGGGCAACTCCCAGTGTGTTGCGGGCGGTGTCGTGGTTCTTGACTGCACCAATGGCGAGATATTGGCCCTCGCGAGCGCCCCGACCTTCAATCCCTCCCAGTTCATTGGTGGCATATCCAATGACGACTGGGAGATGCTCTCGGCCAAGGAGTCCAGTTACCCGCTGCTCAACCGTGTGGTGAGTGGTCAGTACATGGCAGCCTCTACCATCAAACCGCTCACGACCTTTGCCGCCTTGGACGGTGGTGTGGCCGACCCGTCGAGCTCGTTCTACTGCACAGGCTTCTGGACGGGCTTTGGTGACGAATACGGCATGCATTGCTGGGAGCACAACGGACACGGCGGCATGAGCCTGCAGTCAGGCATCACCTACTCGTGCGACGTCGTCTTCTACGAGATAGGCAAGGCCTTCTTCTATTCCGACAAGCCCGAGTTCTTGCAGGAGACCTTCCGTAAGTGGGGGCTTGGCACGTCGACGGGTGTGGACCTGCCCAGCGAGGCCACGGGGCGCGTGCCTGACGCGGAGTGGAAATGGAACTACTTTTCCAGCTACCCAGAGAGCGACCGCAAGTGGCAGGGCGGCGACATGGCCAACATCTCCATCGGCCAGGGTGACATCCTCGTTACTCCGCTGCAGATGGCCTGCGCCTACATGGGCATTGCCAACAGTGGCAAGATGTACCGCCCGCATGTCTTCAAGTCCGTTGCCTCTGGCACTGCCAAGGGCACGGTCATTGACCACAAGGACGAGGTCTACCTTACGCCCGAGGAGTCTGCGGCCAACTACGAGCTCGTCCACCAGGCCCTCCATGACGTCATCTATGTCGAAGACGAGACCATGGCAAGTCACTTTACGAACCTTTCCGTGACCGTGGCTGGCAAGACCGGTTCGGGCGAGAGAACGGGCGAGGAGGCTACGGGTTGGTTCTGCTGCTACGCGCCCTATGACAATCCCAAGTACGTCATCGCGGCCGTTGTGGAGCAGGGTGGATTTGGTGCCACCTCCGCCATGTACGCCGTTCGTGACACGCTTGGTGCCATATACAACGAGCCCGACGACGCGGCAAACGTCTCTACGACACTCAACTAGGGGAGGAGGACCATGGCAATTGAGGAGATGAGCTCGGGCGGCGGCATTGGCTCGCGGCTTGGCTCGGTGGTCGGCTTGGGCCAAGGCTCGGTGCGCCGCGGCCATCTGCCTGACATCTTGTATCTGCCCAACCTGGTCCCCGCGGCGCTGCTGCTCGTGTATGGCCTGGTCATCATTTGGTCGGCGTCGCTGTCCATCGCCGAGGCCTCTTTTTTGCGCCAGGGCATCGGCGCGGCCGTGGGCCTGGCGGCCGCTGCCATCGTGTGGCGCTACGACCTGCGATCGCTCACGGGCATGACCGTGGCGTTGATAGTCATTGACGTGGCTCTTATCCTCTTGCCCTATGTCCCGGGACTTTCGTATTCCGCAAAGGGCATGACCGGCTGGATTAAGATACCCGTCATCGGGATGACGTTCCAGCCGTCTGAGCTGGCCAAGCTCGTGACCATCATCCTCGTTGCGGGCCAGGCCTCCACCTACAACGGCAAGATCGACACCATTGAGGACTACCTCAAGCTCTGTGCGGTGCTCGCGGGCCCCATGGCACTGTTGATCGTCCAGGACCTGGGCACCACGCTGGTCGTGCTCTTTGCTGGCGCGTGTATCATCGTCTGCTCCGGTGCCAAGCGATCGTGGATATTTGCCACCATCGCCATCATCGTCGTTCTCGTGACGCTCGTCGTCATGACGTCCATGACCGAGGGCCTGCCACACATCCTCAAGGAGTACCAGCTCAAACGTCTGCTCGTCTTTACCGACGCGAGCATCGACCCCAC